>CAYGTP010000046.1:0-1755 GCA_964352875.1 uncultured Candidatus Saccharibacteria bacterium | reverse complement strand
CGTTTGTCGACTTGTTCGAAGCGTTTGTCGACTTGTTCGAAGCGTTTGTCGACTTCAACAAAACCATTGGCCATCATGCCAGCCAACTTGTCTATTGACTCGTGCACTTTTTGGAACTCTTTTTTAGTATCAACATCCATGTGTGCATTATATCACGGCTCTGATATCAGACTCTAGGACAGCGCCGACCCGGATCATATCGATTTGATTACCTATCACTCGGACTACCGTTGATTGTTGTCCGGTGCGGGGACCGTCATCTACTACTTCGAGTCGCGAGATATCACGGCCAGACTCGGTAAATTGGGCCAGAATCTCAGTCGGAATTGGAAGACTCGGTTGTCCGGAAATATTGGCACTGGTGCACGTGAGTGGGGCGTTGTGTTGCGCCATAAAATCAGCAATGACTTGTTGCGCGACTGGGTCGGGCGAAATACGAAACCCGATGGTTCGATCATCAGGCAAGCAGCTGGCCATGACCGAATCGAGCGCCGGGAGAACAAGGGTGAGCGGACCCGGCAAAAATTGCTCCGCAATTTTTGCCGCTGTTTCTGACACCACCGCATACCGCGCGATGTCTCCGACATCCCGCACCAACCAACTTGCATACTTACCACTCCGGTCCCCTTTAAGTGCCTCCAGCTGCTCAGCTGCGTCAGGTAGCAATGGATTAACCCCAAGCGCGTAAATTGTTTCAGTGGGATATAAAATCATTTTGTGTGTCCGGTACAAGACTTGAACTTGTGACCTCTACAATGTCAATGTAGCGCTCTACCAGCTGAGCTAACCGGACATATTCTTTTGTTCATTCAGCTGCTGTGGAAACGGTACGGATGTCTGGAAGATATTCGAACCACCACTAGCTACTGACTGATATTGGCTATACGTTTGCATTACACCTGCCAAGAAACAATTATAGCTCACTAATTAACTATATTCTCAGCGTGGTAACCATGCAAAAGTGCTAGGATAGTAGCATAAGATAGCGATAATTTGTATCTAAATAATGATAGGTACCCCACGTACACCTATGCTATAACTATACCCATGGAACATTTAAAAGATATTGTAGTGATTTACCACGCCCAGTGCCGTGACGGGCTAGGAGCAGCCTACGCGGCTTGGAAGAAATTTGGTGACACGGCCAGCTACATTCCCCGAAAAACCCAAGAGCCAGTCCCCGATGGTCTGACAAACAAAGCGTTATATATCCTCGATTACAGTTACAAAAAAGACGAGTTAGAGCGTCTGCGCGCCACCAATACGTCCGTTGTGGTAATCGACCACCACCTCACTGCCCAAGCCGCGGTAGAAAGTTTTCCAGAAAACGTCTTTGATCTCAATCATTCTGGTGCTGTCTTGGCTTGGCAGTACTTTCACCCGGACACCGAAGTGCCACGATTACTTTTGTATGTGGAAGACCACGACTTGTGGAAATTTGCTCTCCCCCACACCAGAGAATTTGGTGCTGCCCTTGGTGAATATGAACAAGATTTCGAAACTTGGGATCGCTTGAACGAAAACTTTCAAGCCAAGGAAGAATTTGACGGTTTTATCCGTGTTGGCGCTACTATCGCTCGGTTTGAAGACCGCTTGGTCAACAAACTGCTTGAATTTAAAGAGCGCGCAGAGTTTGAAGGTCATGAAGTTTATGTGGTAAATGCAGCCCGGATTTATCGTTCGATTTTGGGCCACAAACTTGCCACTGCAAGTACCGAAGCCGGTGGTGCCCCACTCGGCATTGTCTATTACCGC
>CAYGTP010000045.1:0-2490 GCA_964352875.1 uncultured Candidatus Saccharibacteria bacterium | reverse complement strand
GATCCGCAGGACTGCCACTCCCAGGTGCTCCCGGTTGCTTCGTATGTCAGACAATACTCGTCAACTTGACCGGTGGTCAGAAGGTTGTTTGGAGTCACCGAGTTGTTAGCCAGACCACCGCCCGCTAATTGTGCCCCGTTAAAATACAGCGAACCACCAAGACTATACAGAGTATCGGTCGTCGTCGCTGGCGTTGATGAGGCGAGTGACAGACCTTGCAGATATTTAGTTGGGCCACCAAACAAGGCAGAATTACTTACCTGCAATGAACCATCGACATCAAGTAACTTTGCAATCCGGGCGTATTCACCAAGGAGAGTATTGGTGGTTAGTACTCCAATACTGGCAGTATTACTAATGATACCTCCCAAATCAATCGCTCGGATTGCGTCGGTATCTACGCTCGTAATAAACGCAGTATTTTGGTAAATCGCTAACCCACTCGAACCAGCCAGCGCTGCGTCACTAAAAGTGTACGTACGTACGGGATTTTCTGGATCAGAGATATCAATAACATAGAGCACTGAATCCCCAACGACATAGGCCTCGTCTCCAACAATCTCAATCTGAGTACCATTAATACCTACCAACTGCGTAACTAATGACGGATTAGTTACGTCATTTATATCAAACACTTGAAATTCACTGTCTTCTATCATAAATGCGTACGGACCAGAAACTGCGATAGCTGCCGGCTGGCCCATATCCGGGTCGGTTGAAGAAGCAAATCCAACCATGGTCATATTCCCAGGATCGCGCACGTCAACAATCCCGAGTCCGGTACTGCCTGACGCGTCAAAATCTGAGGTTCCGACGTACGCATATCCGTTTACAACTTCTACTACCTCGGTGTATGGTATGCCGACCATTAAAGCTGAGAGATTTGTATCATCAACAAATATTGGTCTGGCTGGATCAGAAATATCATAGACCACAAATCCTCCAGAAGCACCTCCGGCTAGATATGCAAACGATCCGTCCACATCAATGTCTTCAAAAGCATCGTCATCAGGTAGCGTAGTAGTAGCAACAATACTGACAGCACTTGGGCTAGACACATCTATTACTGCTAGGACACTGCCAGCTACGGCGTACACATAATTACCCTGAATAGCCAACGCTTCCCCATTAAGTAGATCCGAACTGGTAGCAGTGTCGATCAAAAATAGATTTTTTGGATTAGCAATGTTTACAGCAGAGAAAATTCCGTTTGTTTCATCAATTGCGTACGCGACGCCATTTTGAATCACAATATCAGCCGCCCTGTCTAAGACTGATGAGTTTACCAAGTTACCAATTCGGCGCATAGCACTCGAAGTGGCATAGAAGCGTTCGGCAGTCACCTGTCCGGCGACCGTTGTGGTGCCGGAAACATATAACTTTGAGTCAAACGAGGTTGTGGTGCCAATCGCTAGGTTGTCAGTAGTAGCGGTCAAATATGTGGTAGCGCCGCCGTCCGTAAAAAGCGAACTTCCTCCCCCACCTGTAATACCTAGCGACGACGTAGCGACCCATTGCGTGCCTGCGCCGGTCGTGAGGAGTACCATGCCATTAGTGCCAGCGCTGTTGGTGCTGTCGTAGAGACGGCCGGTCGCAAAGAGGTCGCCGTCGACAGACAATGTATGGATTGGAGAAGTAGTACCGACACCAATATTGCCACCATCGATGATAGAGAAGATTTCACTTCCACCATCAAATACATTAAAGATATCGCCTGCTCCATTTTGCGTTAAGGTAAGTAGCGTCTCAGCGACATTGGTGGTAATAGAGCCGGTGGCGTTGTAGCGCAGGAGTTGATAGGCATCGTATCCGTCCACCGCATCAGCATTAAACGCATAGGCCACTGACCCTAATCTCTCCCGCGGCGTCATTTCTGGATCACCTTCGATAGATACTCCAACATAAATAGTATCATCATTAAAGTCCACGCCATCAAGTGTATTGCCAGCACCCGAACCGAGTAAGACAGCAAAATCACCGTCAGTGACAGTAACCGCGTTCCCATTGCCAGCTGTATGGGTACTAGTATCTAAAAGAACACCGCCCGTGGGTGCGTCATACAGTCGAAATACCATATCGTAAGTACCGCTCAGAGTATCCCCGTCACTATTTTTGAGCGTACCATAAAACGGTATTTGTTCATTGATACCTGGGGCAGCTTGAACCGATACGGCCACAGATATACCTATTACACAGGCAAAAAGAAAAAGTCTCGGGACTATCAGTTTACTCCAACTAAACATAGCTTGAGTATACCAAATAAAAAAACTAGCACTGCCCCCAACTCACAGGTTAATAACTAGGCTCCGATGTTTGATACCCAGCCGAAGGTGGATTCAAAGTTCTCCAAAATTAGGTCAATGATGTTTTTTTCTTGAATTGGCGTAAACAGTACGAAGTTTTCTGACTGGATGGCGTTGCCGGCATCATCTTCGCAGTTGAGCCAAAACTGGTAGACGGTCGCTGGCGCAAAATCAACAATAACTTCAA
>CAYGTP010000044.1:0-2685 GCA_964352875.1 uncultured Candidatus Saccharibacteria bacterium | reverse complement strand
GGAACCGTTAATAGAATCTGCTGATGTGATGATGCAGGTGTTGGCGGTATTGATTGGGCTTTTTTTCTATCTATTGTTTTTAATCCTATTGATGGCCGCTGGTGTGGCTTTGATCCGGACCGTGCTTTTTAGGCGCGAAGGTAACTCATATTGGCCACATATTACTTGGACGAGTGCCCATATCTGGCCAATCTTAGTAATTTCACTCTACATGCAATTGGTGATTTCTGGGGGGTATCTCTTTCTGTTATTTCCTGGAGTCGCGTTGTTGTTCTACCTTATGTTCTCACTGTATGTATGTATGACCGAGGATATCCGGGGATTTGGAGCGCTTGTCCGCAGTGTTGACTTGGTGTATGGCAATTGGTGGCGGGTAGTTGGTCGCTTGCTTGGGACTGGGTTATTACTTCTACTAGTGGTAGTGGTGCCGCTGATTATTTTGTCTTCTGTATTAATTACATTGAATCCGGCCACATTGTTTGTGGTCGTGCCAATCGTGATTGCCGCATATGCAGTGCTGATTGGGGTTGGAGTGGTGACTGGGGTTTTGCTCTTTGAAGCTCTGGTGAATCGCAAGCCATTGGAACAATATGATGCAACTCAATATAAATCTCTCAAACAAACCTTTATAGTCTTGGCCGTAATTGGGATTTTTGTTTCAGTGATTTGGAATGGGTTGAGTCTCTATAATAGTAGTATGCAAAGTTTTGAAGTTGAACCTAATGATGAGTGGTCCTCAGATACAAATCAAGCGTACCCAGCAGACTTCGAAGAATTTATAGACCAGCTTGAAGCGGAGTACAATATTGAAATTGAAGCCCCAGCGCCTGACCTGGAGTTAGATAATTCGGTTAATTAGAATTAGCAGGCGGCACCTCTTTTAACTTAGTAATTCGCACACCCCATTGGTTAGATTCTTCTGCAATTCGGTATTGGCGTGACAGTCTGAATTGGTACATACCAAAACCAGCAATAATAAGAATTTTTACAAATCGATAGTCAATCCAGAATTCAGGGGTACATAGTAACCTGACTATTTCGTTTGCGACCCCAGCTACACTGCAGACATATAGCCAACGGAGCGAGAGGATGTACCACCCTTCGTCATGCATGGCAAAGGTACGGTCAAAGAGCCACTTTAAAAATAGTTGCCGCTTGAGGAGACCGTAGCCAATCGTGCCAGCAATCAAGAAGTAGTAGATGGTGTCAGCCACGATGATTGCATCCGGGGCTTTATAGATGAGGGTAATCAAGCCAGACACCACTACAAAGATAGTAGAAAGTATCGCCAAGAAGGGGAGACGACGCTCGTAGAGCCAGCTGGCAGCTAGGGCTAGTACGGTCGCGACTACCAAAATACTTACTGCGGTAAAGAAATCATACAGTTCTCCAACAATAAAAAAAATGAGAACGGGGCCGAGTTCGGTGAGGAGATGAATAATGGCCGCGCGGGTCATAGTAAGTATGGTAGCACGACGTTTATATTTAAAAGGGTGAAATAGCGAGAAGGCTGTACCACTTTTTATATACAAATAGCATTTTGGAGTGAATTTTATACAACCCAGCTAACTTGCGGGTCGTTTTTAAGAGTGATTTACTGATAGGTACTCTGCAGCGCGAAAGGAGGAAGCGATGCGTTTGATTGTCATGATACTGACCATACTCGCTGCTCCAATCGCGGCGAATGCAGATGAAGCGCAACAGTGGCCGGTCACATTTCGGTCAGTGATTGAGCTGTCGAGCTTGCAATATGAAACGCCAACGGCGCCGGCGCCAGACTGCCAGTCGTTGGTCGGCGTTTCGCAGCAGCGCTGCGAGGGGACACTGCCCGATTTCTACATCGGGCAGGAAACCTCGTCCTCGTTTGCAGACCGGATTGAGGTCCTGGCTGGCGCCGGCTTGCTTCTGCGAGAAGACGGCAATGGTGGCCGGGAGGTGAAGTCAGGCTTCTGGGGTTCGTTCCGGGGGATTGACTTTGAAGTTGATGTCGAGCTCGATGTTGACATCAACAACCTCAAGAGAACGGACGGTCGGCTCGGCGTCAAGATCAATTTTTGATTCGGAGAAAGGTGTAAGGGGCGTTTCGACGCCCCTTTGATGCGTGTGGCAACGCTACGGGGAGGCCGGTTCCTCGTATTGATTGTAGGGATAGCATTTAGTCACCAGACTGTCCAGCCAAATACCTTGACAGCAAGATAGACTCCTATATAATACCGCTCACTATTCGACTGGAGGTGTCGAGTGCGGCGTCGCTGTGCTCAAGGAGAACTGGGTAAGTTCCTCCGCCACCTTTGGAGGGAGTAGAGATTTTTGAAAATAATAAAGACACTGAGCGACCTGTCCTTAGGTCGTGAAGTGAAAACATATTTAGTTGATTTCAACTGCAGAGTTTTCTGTGTTGAAGATAACGAATATGCATCAGCACGTAATGAATTAAACACTCATTACAAACAAGGCAAAAGTAAATGTTTGTACATTCTCTTTTGCCTTATCCTTGGAAAAAACAGTTTGTGAGTGCGTTGAGACAAGTACACTCCGCACACTAATCACAAACGAACGAGAAACACCAAAGGGTGGTCTGGTCGATGGTAAAACATCGACCAGATTCACCCCGTGAATCTCGTCTTAACTTAGAGTTTGATCCTAGCTCAGGGTGAATGCTGGCGGCGTGGATGAGGCATGCAA
>CAYGTP010000043.1:0-3177 GCA_964352875.1 uncultured Candidatus Saccharibacteria bacterium | reverse complement strand
CACCAAGAAAGCCCGCGTCAGCGGGCTTTCGACTGCTTGGGGAGCACAGTGCTAGCGCACTGTGCGTGCGGGCTCGAAAAGCGTAGTGATGTGGCTTTGCCACTAGCGAGCTGGGGTCGAGAACACTTAGTAGATTCTACGCGTAGCGAGAGAATATACTTAGTGATTCGTGACCGAGCCCGCCCCCAAGCACCAAGAAAGCCCGCGTCAGCGGGCTTTCTTGGTGCGGATCTATTACACGAAGCTCGAACTTATTTTGAACAGAACTAGCAACGCGCGCTGCGCGCAGTGGATTTGTGTTTCTACGTACGCATTCGCGCTTGCGGTGATGCAACACCGCGCCTCGGGGCGCGCTCGTCTCCTCGCGCAGCAACCCTAAAATTTCCTTACTATTTCTAAAGAAGCGGAAGGGGGTGCGGGGGAAGCCGCCTAAAAGTTGAAAGGAAATTTTGGGGTTGCTAAGTTGTCTCCTAGTTCTCTAATAGCCGCCCTAGTGTAACCAACTCGAATGACTTCGAAATTGTTAAGACGGCTATTACAAAAAGCCATTCGAAAAGTTGGTTACAAGGTCAGTATAACATAACGAAAAACCGCAACTCCTCCTGCGTAGCGGCTTTCGTTCCCTGAGAGGGATGCCGACGCGGCGAATTGCGGTTAGTAGCCGTGTTTCGGAAACGGGATCGGTTGATACTCGATCTGGACGCCGAAGGTGTCCTTTCCGAAATGGTTCAGAACTGGTGTTTCCATGTACTTGAGCGTGACGTCACCCTCAAGTACAAGAACGACCCAGTCCGGCTCGTAGGAAAGTGCCTGACGAAAAGCTTGGCGAATCTCTTCGTAACTGTTTCCAGTGCCATACTGACCAGTCTCAATATCCAACACGACAGACTCGCCAACTGACACCTTGAGAACAACCCATTCACCAGTACACAGCTGACGAATCATGACGTAAGTGCCAGCGTCGATTTTGTCAGGCCATTTATCGTCCAGCACAGCCATCCTAGAGCAGCTGGGGACAAGAATAGTAATCATTGCACAACCTTTCGTTTCTCGATTTGATTTTGCCCTAACAGGCGGAGGGATGGCAGTGTATCCGCCATCCCAGCATGTTTGGGCTAATCGTCCCTGTGAGGAGCCGGACATGCTTCCTGACATTCGTGTTTGGTCATGTAGCAGTCCCAAAGCGACCTCGGACTCTCATCCTTGAAGTGCGCCATGCCGTTCTTGATCTTGAGAACTTTCCTCTCGATTGGAAAATACTCGTTGTTGAGATCACGATCCCAAGAATGGTGATGACACACGATCCAGACAGTATCCCCGGGCTCAACCCAGGAGATGGTCGAGAGTCTCTGGCCGACAGCTTGGCGCTGCTCGGTCGCTCGCTCCAGCTTCCCGGTCAAGTCGTTCACAGTTTCCTCGGTTGCGGCGAAGAAATCCTCCAGAACACCTCGGAGGAGATAAGGACCATAATCCTTGTCCTCGAAGCACCACTCGACGACGCCTGACGTGCTCACATGACGCACTTTCAGGTGACCGTCGTTCGTGTTGTTGCTGAAGTGATAGCCGCCATTGCGCAGTTCCCACGTCGTGGTAAGGATGAAAAACTCCGAAGCCTTGCTGAAGAGCAAATACTCCCGGGTCAGAATATCAACCCCACCAACCTCTTCAGCGTGCTCTTTTACGCCACAGACGAGGTACTGGAAGTGCCACCTGAACTCCCATGAAGAACCAGGCAAATCCAGCCAAATCCTGGCAGGCGGAGAGCTGTAATTGATTCTGAGTCCGTGCGGACTCTCCAGCTCTCCTGCGATATCCTGCGCGGCCTGAAAGCCGTGAAGATGTTTCGGCGTCATCACTTTGACAACAGAGTCAATCATCAACACCCAGTCTGCGAAGGGGATGGTATTGGGGTCGAGCACTTCCCGACCTTCGAAAAATGCGATTGCTTCTTTGGTATCCCTGACCGTAGCCATGTTGGATCCTTTCCTTTCAAATAGTACTCCTGACCGTAGCCATGTTGAGTACTGGTTGCTGCCATGGAACTCCTGTTCCATTGCTACAATGCTTAAAAAAATGAATAATGTCAAGGTTTTCACAAGTATCGTACTGGTTTTGCTATACTTGGAATATGAAAATATCTAAGGTAGAAATCAAAAACTTTAAATCAATAAAGGACTATTCTATCGAGGCCACTGATTTTAATGTTTTTGTCGGTCAAAATAACAATGGCAAAACTAACCTTTTTGATTCGTTAGACTGGTTTAACTCGGGGAAAAGCTCACAGGACTTATTTTATAAACATGACACTACACAGATTATTTCCGTTAGCGTGACATACAGTGGTGTGCAAGAGTCACTCAATGAATTACAAAATGAGACTTACGCTGAAGCTATTCGAAAAGTCGTCGGCGAACACGATGAGATTGTTGTTGTAAAAACAAGTGTAGACGATAAGAGAAGTATATTCGTCGACGGAGAAGACAAGGGTAATCCTAGAGGTTTTGACGCTGCCTTGAATTACTTTCTTCCTAAAATAGAGTATGTCAGTACAAAAATACTACCATCGGAAATATCCGGCTATAAATCAAAAGGACCAATCGCAGAGATGCTGTCTGGAGTTTTGACTGATGTGGTTGAAAACGACCCTAACTATGCTGAGTTTAGTCAGATCTTTAATCTTCTTTTCAACGAGACTGGATCAGTATTTAGAGTTGCTGTTAAGGATCTCGAGAAACGAGTGGAAACCTATTTGCATAAACAGTTTTCAGAAGACACTAAAGTCTCTTTTAAGATCGGAGATCCAAAAATAGAGGATATGCTCAAAAACTTTGAATCTGAGGTGGATGATGGAATAAAAACAAAGATCCAAGCAAAGGGCGATGGTATGCAGCGAGCGGTTATGTTGGCAATTATTCAATCGTATGCAGACTATCGAAAAGAAAATGGGATGGCACGAAATTTTGTATTTTTGATAGATGAAGCTGAATTGCACCTACACCCATCAGCCCAAAGATCACTGAAACAGGCACTTAAAGACATTGTAGATAACGGTGGGCAAGTTTTTGTAAATACTCACTCTGCAATATTTGCTAACGAGGCTGATGAAAACCAGAAGATGTATTTGGAAGGTACCCCAAAATTAAGACACCTTTTCTGAGTTAATTAATGATACCTCAT
>CAYGTP010000042.1:0-3184 GCA_964352875.1 uncultured Candidatus Saccharibacteria bacterium | reverse complement strand
CATACGGGAAGTATACCGTACCCTCGGGCAAAAATAGTTTGGTGGTGTAGAGAACGGCCGGCGGTCCCGTAGGGACCGCCGGCCTTTCTCACCCCCTTACCTCACGGCAGCTTTAGAAAAACACAATACTAGCAATCGCGTCACCGGCCCGCATCTTCATCACCCGCACGCCCTGAGTCTGACGACCAACTGTCGGCACGTCGGTCAGCGCCAACTTAATCACCTGTCCTTTCTGACTCATTACCACCAACTCCCCATCTTCGCGCTCCTCGTGCATCACTACCGCAGCGCCCACAATTGGCCCAGTCTTGCTAGTAAGTTTTACTGTCTTGATTCCACTACCACCTCGTTTTTGAACTTTATAGTCTTTGGTTGGCGTGGTTTTACCATACCCATGTTCGGTGACCACTAACACCTCAGCGTCTTTGATGCCTTTTTTGACAACATCAGCCGCCACCACCTCATCATCTTTGCCGAGCTTCATTGCTGCTACTCCGGCTGCGGTACGGCCCATTTGTCGCACGTCAGACTCTTTAAAGTGGATAGCTTGTCCTTGTTTTGAGATAATTAATGTTTCATCACCCTTACCGACAAAACTTGCCGCAATCAACGAATCATCGTCCTTTAAAGTTATGGCAATCAAGCCGCTGCGCCGTACGTCCCTAAAGGCACTTGCTTCAGACTTTTTGGCAATACCGTGTTTAGTGACCATCATTAATCCCCAATCTCCCGTCCAGTCGTCTTTGCGCACCGGCAACACTGACGTGACTTTTTCGTCACTACTGACTGATAGGAAGTTCGCAATTGACTTACCTTTCGTCGCGCGGCGTCCCTCAGGAATCTCATACATCTTGCACTGATACACTTTTCCTTTATCAGTAAAGAAGAGTAAGTCACTGTGCGCAGAAGTAGTCACCAACATTGTCACCACGTCTTCTTCTTTAGTATTTAAATCAACCACACCAACCCCACCGCGCTTTTGCGTGCGATATTCAGAAGGATTGGTTCGTTTGACGTAGCCGCCTTTAGTAAGAACCAAGACACTTTCGTCATCCGGCACCAAATCTTCGGCACTGAGTTGCTTGACCCCGCCTTTGACAATCTTAGTGCGGCGCTCGTCACCAAACTTCTCGGCAATTTCCATCAACTCTTTCTTGACGATAGCCATCATTTTTTTGACGCTCCCCAAAATGGCTTCGAGTTCTTTGATCAGCGCTTGAATCGCTCGCAACTCTTCTTCAATTTTCTTGCGTTCTAACCCAGCCAACTTCTGCAACCGCATGTCCAAAATTGCTTGCGCTTGTACTTCCGAGAATTTAAATTCCTTCATCAAGGCTGCATGTGCAGTTGGAACGTCTTTAGACGCTCGAATGAGCTTGATGATTTTATCGATATGATCTAACGCTTTTTTGAGACCGAGCAAGATATGCTCACGATCCTTAGCTTTATTGAGGTCGTACTGAGTCCGCCGCCGCACAACTTCAGCTCGGTGCTTGATATATTCTTCAAGAAAAACTTTGAGGGAAAGGGTTTGCGGTACGCCATCTACTAGCGCCACCATGTTGTAATGAAACGTATCTTCTAGCTGCGTATGTTTGTAGAGTTTATTTAAAACTGTCTGTGGTTGAGCGCCAGATTTAAGCTCTATCACCACACGAATGTCTGAAGTTGACTCGTCTCGCATTTCTCTAATTCCTTCGATTTTTTTATCACGGACGAGATTTGCAATTTTCTCTTGCATGTCCGCTTTATTAACTCGAAACGGAATTGATGTGATGATAATAGCAAAATTACCTTTTTTGTCTTCAACAATTTCCGCTTCACCCCGAACCACCACTCCACCTTTACCGTTGGCGTAAGCATGCGCAATAGCTTTCTTATCAAACGCCACACCGCCCATTGGAAAGTCAGGGCCTTGGATAAATTTCAATAAATCATCGGTGCTCGCGTTTGGATTATCAATCAAATGCGCAATCGCATCCGCTACTTCGCGCAAGTTGTGTGGCGGGATATTGGTCGCCATCCCCACTGCAATACCAAGCGTTCCGTTTAGGAGTAGGTTCGGCGCGGCGGCCGGCAAGACAATTGGCTCCTTTTTCGTTCCATCAAAGTTCGCCCGCCAGTCAACAGTGTCTTTTTCCAAATCTCGCAACATTTCTTCAGACAATTTTGACATTTTAGCTTCGGTATAACGATAGGCAGCCGCACTATCACCATCGATAGAACCAAAGTTCCCTTGCCCAATCACGAGCGGGTAGCGAGTACTAAAATTCTGAGTCAACTTGACCATCGCTTCATACACAGCGACGTCACCATGCGGGTGAAAGCTACCGAGTACGTCACCAACGACCGTTGCAGACTTCTTGAACTTAGCTGTTGACGTCAAGCCATTAAGCCGCATGGAATATAAAATTCGTCTGTGCACCGGTTTCAACCCATCACGCACGTCAGGCAATGCGCGTGCTGTAATAACCGACATCGCGTAATCGAGGTACGCAGTACGCATCTCATCACTGATGTTTTGTGGGACAATACCACGAATTGGTTCAATTGGTGCGGTTTCTTTAATAGTCTTTTTCGGCATAGAAATCTGTTTCGGCTAAGAATTGGTGCGGCGATTATAGCACAGTTACTGGGTAGTTGAGGAGGCACCAGTACTAGTGGCAGTTACCAACCTGACTTCACGGGGCGCCGGCTGCGGCAGGACTCCGTCTGTCTCAAACAGAATTTCACCAGATATCCCAGCCTCAATAGCTGCATCAATACCCGTAAGTGGTGGAGATACTTCAACAACTTCGTCCGTTTCATTTGTCGATGTCGCCAACTCTGCTCGTAAGCCAGCTAGTGTGTTGGCCATCTGGTCGCGACTCGTACTGAGAAATCCTGTTGCCTGGCTCCACCAGTCAGACTTCGTCAGTCCTTCTTCTGCCACCATCCCACTAAATTGCGCAGGCAGTGACAATACCCAAATGAACGCCACCATCCCCACAATTACAGCTGCCCCGCCGAAAGCGTACTGGTTACGCGTTTCTTTCGGTTTATTTTGTAGATTTTTAAGAAAGGACATAAGTATACACATCTTGCTTAGGTGCGGCGGCGTAGCCGCCGCACCTACCTATCTCAAACGGTCTTGCGATTGCGGCACAAATCGTTCGTTACCTCACGATTTTAACACCGCAATCTC
>CAYGTP010000041.1:0-3358 GCA_964352875.1 uncultured Candidatus Saccharibacteria bacterium | reverse complement strand
GTAATGAGTACCGCTGCAGCTACCAACACGATCATCGCTACGTACGAAGATCGTTCAACGGCGTCGATGATGTTGGTCAATTTGGTAATGGCTTCTTGGTTACGTTCATAGTTTATTCGATCAATGAGCGGTCGTTGTAATTCTTGAGCAGATTGGTGTTCTTCAAGGAATTGGTTTATGCCTTCGTACTGAGACGTGTTGGCGGCCCGGATAGCGAGTGAGGCTCCGAGTGGATTGTCTTCCAATTCTTCAAGAGCTGCTATCATCAACTCATCGTTGTTGTAGCGACCGCGAAATTGTTCTAACGCTTCTTCTCTTGTTGTCAGCGTTACTTCGCGTACATCTGGTAGCGCCTCAAGCGACGTTTGTAGTGTCGTAATATCTTCGAGCGGTGCATCAGTGACAAAGTAAACATTAATATCGACTTTTTCTTGGATATTCTGAAGCGAGGCTGTCAATAACTGGTCAAGGAGAATCGTAGAACCAATCACAAAGAGTGCCACTGTCATGACAAAGATAGAAGACAACGAGACAAACGCGTTGCGCCAAAATCCTACAAACCCCGCCCGAATAATTCGTTTAAATGCTGTCCACATATCTTATTTATAGCACGTACCTACCGCTGGCGTCGTCACGGACTATTCGACCTTCGTCCATCGTGATTACGCGCCGGCCCAACTCATCAATCACTCCTTTGTTGTGAGTTGTCATGATAACTGTGGTACCTAAATCATTAATCTTCTTTAAAATTTGCACAACTTCGTACGTTGCGATTGGATCTAGGTTTCCAGTTGGCTCGTCGGCAATAATAATATCAGGTTGGTTCACAATCGCTCGCGCTATAGCAACGCGCTGTTTCTCCCCACCAGAAAGTTCACTGGGGAAATTCCAAGCTTTGTCATCGAGATCCACGAGCGCAAGTGCTTGCGGTACATTTTCAGCAATCTCAAGGTCTCCTCGTCCATTTGCTTCCATGGCAAAGGCAATATTTTCAAACGCAGTTTTGTGTGGGAGCAATTTAAAATCCTGAAACACCGTACCAATACGGCGACGAAACTGCGGTAGGCGACCGCGAGGAATGGAATGAATATCAGTTGACTCAAAAAACACTTGCCCGTGAGTCGGCTTATCCTCAGCAATCACCATCTTGAGAAGAGTAGTCTTACCAGCGCCGGAATGACCGACAATAGAGACGAACTCGCTTGGTGCAACCTGGAAAGAAATATCATGCAGCGCAGCTGCGTTTCCATTGTTGTATAGCTTCGATACGTTGTCGAAATAAATCATATCGTAACGAAGAGTATTTTACTCTATGTCAGCCGCGGCGTCCACGAACAGCTGTATATCACCTCCCAATACTGAGTCCACATTGCGGCTTTCGGTGTTCGTACGATGGTCTTTAACCAGCTGATACGGGTGCAATACATACGAACGGATTTGGCTCCCCCACTCGATTTTCACTGTTTTTTCAACCGCCAGACCTCGTAGTTCACGCTTCTGCTGCGCTTCTTTGAACGCCAATACTTTCCCAGCCAAAAGTGCCATACCACGTTCACGGTTTTGTTGCTGTGAGCGTTCGCTCGACACATTAACCGATATATTAGTTGGTGTATGAACAATCCGAACTGCCGTCTCGCGCTTGTTTACATTCTGCCCGCCCGCGCCGCCAGAACGCGCAAAACTAATTTCCAGTTCATCATCCGGCAATGCCACAGCAGCAACATCATCAATCTTGGGAGATACTTCCACTAGAACAAATGAAGTTTGCCGTTTACCGTTTGCGTTAAACGGAGACATCCGCACAAGCCGATGTACCCCCGATTCTTTCTGCAAAGTCCCATACGCCTCCTTACCATTTATTTCAAACGTAATGTTACGATACCCGTTTTGATTATTTGGGTTACTATCAAGTATCGTGACTCCCCAATTTTTTCCTTCAGCATATTTCTGATACATCTCTACGAGCATCCGGGCAAAGTCTTCTGCATCGTCTCCTCCTGCCCCGGCCACAATTGTAAATACGGCGTCAGCTCGATCGTATTTTCCTTTCCCATCGGCAGTATCTTTTAATTCTTGCAGCTCTTTTATCATCGCCTGAGCCTTGGTGGGCTCATTCCAAAAATCTGGCCGGAGCATGGCCGCTTCGATTTCGGCAATACGATTAGTTGATTCATTCATAACTACGGACGCGGTAACCGGTATATCGTACTAGGATCACCGGTCTCTTCAGTACGAGCGACGAAACCAAATTTTTCATACCAACTAGCCAAATCATGTGCCGGTCGATTCGATAAATCAATTCTTCTCACATTTGGAAAGTGTTTCCAAATATCTGCAATTGCGACTTCCATTAACGGCGTTCCGTGTCCCCGCGGCTCAGATAACTGAACGCAAATTGGTCCCAAATGCGCCCTATCTTCAAGCGGGATGATGGTTAGATGAACCATCCCAACCACTACCCGATCCGGAGTAAGTTGCAGCGTTAACCTGCAAATCTCTGGGCTACTAGCTATTGCTTCGAGCTGCTCCACCGTAACTGGTGTTGGCGTACGGCTGGCGAACGCCTTCAATTCAGTCAATCGCCCGGCCAGATCTACGAGATCAAATTTTTCAGCGGTAAACAATTCTGTCTGCAGTTCCATAGGCCGAGTATACCATTTTCATAGAAACACGTATGTTGCGGTCGTGAGCCGAGACCGGGGATTGAACCCGGGACCCCTTCCTTACCATGGAAGTGCTCTACCACTGAGCTATCTCGGCATACCTAATGGGCGCTATAGTAGCAAAAAAATTGTCAGCTAGCTACTTATTTGTCGCGATCACCTGCATATGCGCTCCGTCTATGACCATCATTCGTAACAAACTTAGACGAAAATCTCTCTCCTTACAGGAGCGGTACAGATGTTGTATCGTACTCCCTACGGTTCGTGCGATATACTCCATCTATTCGAGTCCCTAAAAACTCTAACGATTTTTTTCCGCCGCTCGTAACGTAAAATCCGCGCTCTAACGAGACGCGGATTTTACTAACTGCGCGGTGGACGGGACTCGAACCCGCAACCTCCCGCGTGCACGGAATCCATTATTTTCATAATAGCGTGGACTATATCTTTACCATGAGCCAAATATGGCTGGTAGGTACCCCTGTATCTAGTCTCTACGGCGCCCTATAGCTATGTGTTTTTCTGCTATAGGTTCCCTCGGTATTCGCATATCTATACGCTGCCTTTTAAGCAAGGTTTTAAACGACTTAGCCTTCACCGATATCCAGGAGAGTTTCAATTCGCGTTTCCAACGAAAAGCTGCACGTCTACAGGCGGGTGCTCTAACCAATTGAGCTACCACCGCAGTTATTATT
>CAYGTP010000040.1:0-3956 GCA_964352875.1 uncultured Candidatus Saccharibacteria bacterium | reverse complement strand
GATCTGCGGCCAATGGAACGTTGGTCAAGGTCGCAATCTCGCGAGCAATTCCTCGATGCGAGAGACAGTCGCTTGACCGGTTTGGTAACACGTCGACATCAATAACGGAGTCCTCTCCGACCGTCTCTACCCCCTCAACTTCAAACGCATGAAAATTAAGCAGCGCTTCAATCTCGCTGGCAGTCGGCGCCGCGTC
Organism: uncultured Candidatus Saccharibacteria bacterium; assembly: GCA_964352875.1. Taxonomy (GTDB): domain Bacteria; phylum Patescibacteriota; class Minisyncoccia; order Phycocordibacterales; family UBA918; genus OLB19. The sequence goes on along the minus strand of CAYGTP010000040.1, from coordinate 3,760 downwards.
ACCCAGATAATCTTTGAGCCAATCGTGAGAAACTTTCATCCCGTTAGAAATTAATTGATAAAGTACGTAATGGGATCGTAAATTGTGTGGTTTTTTGTGTCATAGTGCAATACTGCAGTACTTGTCATTAATTACTAACGGACTAAAATTGATTTACAAATCGCAAGTCACCAGTGTAGAGGTCGCGGATGTCGTTGATACCATACTTCATTACTGCCAAGCGATCGATACCCATACCAAAAGCAAACCCTTGGTAGGTAGTCGGGTCAATGCCTGAATCTCGTAAAACATTAGGATGCACCATTCCCGCTCCCATGATTTCAATCCATTTGCCAGCGAGTTTGCTTTCTCCTTCAAGTAGCTTCATATCGACTTCTACTCCTGGCTCAACAAACGGGAAGAAGCTCGGACGGAACCGGACTTCAGTTTTACCACTAAAGAATTTACTAAAGAAATGCTCGAGGGTGCCTTTGAGATGTCCAAGATGCACAGCTTTGTCGATATAGAGTCCTTCGAGCTGATAGAACTGAGCTTCGTGGGTGGCATCAGTCGCTTCGTTTCGAAAGACTTTACCTGGCACAATCACGCGAATTGGCGGTTGGTGTGACTCCATATAATGAGCCTGCACTGGTGAAGTGTGTGTCCGCAATACCATTGGCTCAGCTACGTCAGCTGACTTGAACCAGAAAGTATCTTGCATGTCGCGGGCCGGGTGTTCGGGCGGAAAATTGAGCCGGTCAAAATTGTAGTAGGCTGTTTCAGCCTCGGGACCATCAGCAAATACAAATCCTAACTCAGCAAAAATACTATTGATCTCGGTGATCATCTTCGTAATGGGATGCTGGTGTCCAATTGATGGTTGCATAGTGTTGATAGTAGCAAAAGAAAACTAGTCTTCCAAGGTCGGATAGATTTCGAATAACTGACCGTCTTCCTGAATAAAAATCTGATCCCCTTCCACCACTACCTCCATGGCCGTACTTTCATAGAGCATCTGCGTATTTTGCCACGCTCGATCATCTATCTCGCTCACATGCAGACCGTCTTCTAGATGTAGTAATACCAAATGCTCGTTACCTGGCACAAAGTCAAAGTATTTTATCTGCTGTTGCTTGTGGTCAAGCTTGATCGTTTCCCGGCAATATGACCCGAGCTGAAGATCATCTTTACCGGCTCGCTCCTGTTCGACCGCTTTGGCTACGTGTTCTCCGTACCATTCAGCCGTACTAGACGCACCTTGGTATTCAAGGCAAAAGTAAAACGGAATCTGGTTTGTGTTCCCACCTTCCCAGGCTGCATACAAATCATTTCCGACTTCAAACAACCGCATATTTCCTTGCACCACCGTTGTGGTCGCGCTACTCATCGGTGCTGAAGTGGCCGAACTAAACGTAAATCGTTCAAAATCTAAATCGAGCCGTTCTAGTAGCGTCGCACGGCGAGTTGTTGTGGCCGCAAACAAGCTAGAGACAAAATTGTATTCCGGGTTTTCAATATAAGTAGGAGCTCTAGTAGTAGAACTTTGTTCAAATAGTTCAACGCTCGTCGCGTACTGAAGGACACTACTAGAAGCAGCGACTACAGTAACCCCATCTGCAGTAGTCGTTGGAGTAATGAGGCGAACGCGGGGGGTAGTAGGAATGTTGAAGGCAGCCACTTCGGTAACCAAATACGGAAATACCGGAATTTCCTTTACCCAGGTTTCTGTCCCGATCTGTTGCACAACTAAACGATGCTTGCCGGATTGAATATTTTGGATATAAAACGCATTTTGAAAAAGACGACGGTCAGCAATGATTTTTTCGTTTAAATATACTTCTACATCAGGAGAATCAACCGAGACATACACCCCACCAGTGGTAACTATCATTGCATCTTCATCGGTAAAGTCGAACCGATAGCCCGTCGTATAAAAAATCATCAATGGCAAAGTAATTATAAATACTAAAAACAGAAGCCAAAAAAAATATTTCCGACGACGGTATGGTAAATCAAATTGTGGTTCAGTTGGCATACTTAGGTACTAGATTTTATCCGTTTCGGAGTTACCCAAAAACCCATATAGCGACCAAACATGAGTCTAGTCTGTGCATCAAGACCAGGGATGGCACTAAAGATTATCATAGTCATTGGGACCATTACCCATTGCAGCACCATCACCACATACCTGAAGCGGCTGTGCCCAGCCGGGCGTGGCGGTGTCAGTGAGAGCGAGATAATTGAAGACACGACGAGTCCAAACATAGCCAAGGTTAGCAAATTGCGCACCATAAGCGGCAATTCATACGACAGTACCGTTTCATGGAATTCACGCGTCCCTAAAAAGATTGGTGCCCAGCCCAGTACGAACAACATAATCGGATTAGTTACTAAGGACCAATACCCTTCTCCCTGCAGCGCCGAAACGACAATTCGTTTTCGCAGGGGAATGTTTTTATTCTTAATAAAGTGATACGTGATGTAGCACCAGTTTTCTGCCCCATAGGTCCACCGTCGGTGTTGGCGATAAATGTTTTTGATAGTGCCCCAGATTGTCGGTGCCACAGTCGCATCCATTTCAATTGGGTAGGATAGTGAGATGATATCAAACTCACCATTGTTAGCCACCATCAAGTTCCAGTAGATGCGTGAATCTTCACTTACAACATTAGGCTGTCCATACCCAATCTCATACAACGCCTGAAAACTTACGGAGTGCGACGAAAAGGTCGCTGCCCGGTCTGGACGTTCTTGCATAATCATCTGCCAAAACGTACTCGACATAGCCATGACTCGCGAGAGGGCTGGAGCTTCCCATAGATTATTGGTAAAGAGCGGAACCGGTTGAAACGCACTTTTGTACGGTCGTTCCGCAGTCATAAAATACCAGATTAAACAATTGAAGAAATCGGGATAGATAACGGTATCCACGTCAAAAATAGAAGCAATGACATTTTTGTATGGGATATTATGTGGGTCGAGTACTCGGGTCCGGACTTGTCCGAGCGCATAATGCACATTCGACCCTTTACCACCAATTTCACCGACCGTATCCTTGGGGTGAACAGTATGAATACAGTGACCAAATGTACCACCCCATTTCTCAGTCATAGCTTCCGCTCGAGCTTGCGCCTCTGGAGCCGCCCGTTCTTCTGACGCGATGACGACAATTATTTTTGACTTATCATATCTAGCTTTCGCTAACCCAGCCAAAGCGTCATCCAACACCTCAACTGGCTCTAGATAAAACGGAAACACCACCAAGTGATAATACTCACCAAAACTAAACCGCTGAATGAGCGCCTGCCAATCAAGCGTCATATGGTGCTTCAGACGCCGCCAGTTATAGCGGACATGGTACGAGAGAAAGATTGTTTTAAGTACCCAATAAATCGCAAAGGCAATCACAAAATAGGCAGCAAAAAACGGAGCGTACATCGACGCCAGAATGATTCCAATTAAAGATCCCCACGAGAGCAGCCCTGGAATAATTTCTAAGATTCTATACAAGCGACGGTCACTACCTGATAGTTCAGAAGCTCTCGCCACCTTAAAGTCTGCCCGTCTCGCGTAGGGTAGCAAGTGGTCAGTAGTATTAGGGCCTGACATAGATAGGTGCGAGTATAGCCTAAAATAAGAATAAATACAGCTTTTTTAGACACTGGGCGCTTGCGTATATAAATAAATCGGGCATAATAGCCGAGCACTTTTGCGTGTTTGTTGGTAAGCCACCTTAGCTCAGTTGGTAGAGCATCGGTTTTGTAAACCGCAGGTCGTCAGT
>CAYGTP010000039.1:0-4554 GCA_964352875.1 uncultured Candidatus Saccharibacteria bacterium | reverse complement strand
CCCCATTGACTTTGCCTACGCGATTCACTCCGAAGTTGGCAACAAAATGTCTGGCGCAAAGGTAAATAAAAAGCTAGTACAGCTCCATACTGAGCTTAAAAATGGTGATATTGTAGAAATTGAAACCCGTAAAAGTGGCAAGCCAACGCAGAAATGGCTTGAAGTCGCCAAAACTACTTTGGCCAAACGACGCATCAGGGCCGCCCTAGCAGAAGCCAACAATCACTAAAGATTACGCATTGAATACAAATCGCTATCGTCTGATTCTGGTTCTTTAATATCTTCTACCGTCATGTATGGTGCAGCTGGCATCGTACGGGGTGAAAATTGCTGAACTGGTGCAGCGGAAGGTGGGGTCACGGCTTCTGGTTGTGGTGGGACCGGCGGCGCTGGCTCGGTTGGTTGGACTGCATGCGTCTCACTGCGCTGCGCATGGTTAGCAATAAAATCATCCCAAGTAGGTTCTGCTTCAGTAATAGTCTGCTCTAAACGACTTACGCCGGGCGCCACTGGTTCCCGATCAATAGACACTTCAGCAGCGGTGACAAGTGGTGTATTAGCAGCTTCAGCTTGTTCGACAGCAAACCGTTTCAGCATCATTTCTAAATCTTCTTGAGAGAAATAATCAATAGTAAGCTTGCCCCCATAGTCGGTTTTTGCAATCTGTACGCGGGTGCCTAATGTTTCAGTAAAGCGTTTTTCCATGGCAATCAATTCTGGGTCAGAGTCTTGCCATTTTTTGTTCCGAACCTTATCAGTCGCAATTTTTCGTGTTATGCGTTCAACTTCTCGGACCGAAAGTTTCTTCAGCAAAATTTCTCGGTAAATAGTATCCTGCTCTTCGAGTCGATCATTCAGCATTAAGAGCGTACGCGCATGCCCCTCTGTAATGTCACCGACTTTCAACGACTCCAGCATGTAGTCGCGCAACATCAAAAGACGAATTGAGTTACTAACATATTCACGACTGCGACCGACTTTTTTGGCGACTTGACCATGTGACAAACCAAACGCATCTGCCAATTGTCGAAACGCCAGGCCCCGATCGACGGCATTGAGATCTTCGCGCTGCAAGTTTTCAATAATTGCTAGTTCGAGCTTTTCTTGTTCGCTCTGCTGGCCTTCACGAATAATCACCGGTACTTGCGCCAAGCCAGCCAACTGTGAAGCACGCAGTCGTCGCTCTCCTGCGATCAACTCGTATTCACTGAAAAAAGCGCCATCATCCCGATGAATCTCTCGCCGAGTAACTGTAAGCGGCTGCAAAATGCCATACATTTGGATTGATTCTGCCAACTCTTTGAGTTTTGACTCATCAAATTCTCGCCGTGGTTGAAACGGATTTGGAACTATCTTTTCTACTTCAACCCAAAAAATCGAATCCCCTTGAAATGCCATACTGAAAAGCTAACGTTACCAATGTCGGTAATGGCGGCTAAAAGCCCAACGGCTTTTAGCCGCCATTACCTCCTCTATATTCACATTTTACCACACCCCACACAGGCTGGTGTTTATAACTTTCCAATTATCTGCTACAGTACTGGCCATTGCCTCGGTGGTGGAATTGGTATACACGTGCGACTCAAAATCGCATGCCGCAAGGCTTGAGGGTTCGACTCCCTCCCGAGGCACCTATAGATTTGTTCGCGCAAAGCGCGAACCATATTGAGTACCACACACTCGAACAAAAACACCGAGCAAACATAAAGCAACCTTGGGCAAGCATCGCGATCATCGGCGTCACCGTGCTCACCGACGTGGACAAGACGTCCTGTCGCGAGTCCTACGGTTGTACAGTTGCGAATGCAGTGGAGAAATTCACCATCCGCGCGCGCGATGCCGGTCTTTCAGGCATCGTCTGCTCACCCCACGAGTCGAAGATGATTCGCGAGATGTGGCCCGAGGCGCTCATCGTCACGCCTGGCGTACGATCTCCGAATGCGGAGCAGCACGACCAGGCACGCGTCGATACCCCGTATAGGGCAATCATGAACGGAGCGAACCTCATCGTCTGTGGCCGCGAGATCACCCAGGCAGAATCGCCGGTGGCGGAAGCGATGAAGATCAACGCGAGGTCAATAGAGCTCTCACGGTACGCAGTCAGGTGATCTGAAAAATCGCTGGTGCAGCCTCTCTGGACTTCGAGCAACATTCTTTTTCAGAGTATTGTTCGAAGCCCAGTGTTTTTGTTTTTTAGAACCAGTTTTAGAATTAACTATTCCACTCGTGGTATAATAAAAATCTAGAAAATATCTTGCACAAAGGAAGCACCGATGATCGACTGGGAAACGAAACTTCGTGACTATGGTGTGCTGTGGCGGCATGATGGCAATCTTGCGCGGCCATTTGCGCAACTTACCTCTGGCCTCATCAGTGACACGTACTTTGACGTCACTTATGCTGTCGCCAATCCGAACCTTCTCGCTGTGGCTGCAGCAGTAATGGCAAAGCAACTCGAAGTCGTCTTCGGGGATAAACTTTCACAGCTCGTCATCTGCGGTCAGATGAAAGGAAGCGTACCACTAGCGACTATCTTGGCTGCCAAAATCAACGCCGGTTTCATTTGGACCGAAAAGGTCGGAGACGGTGCAAATAAGCTAATAGCGGTCGACGAACGTTTTTCTGACATCTTTGCCAAGGAACGAGTCGTTGTGCTTGTCGAAGATACCACCACGAGCGGCAGCACTTCCGCACTCAGTCGTGAAGCACTGCAGGCAGCAAGCTATCGAGTCTCTCCTTATCTTCCCACCTTTATCGACCGCACCCAAGATGAAACGAACGGCTTTACGATACTTGGTTGCTACCGGCCAGACTTCCCGGCGCAGACCTGGATAGAGGGCAACAATCCCTACACCGGCGGTGCCGAAGCAGTGCCACCGGTTCGTCCTAAGACAGCTGTCGGGCGAGTTGCCTTGCGAGCCAGATATAGTTCTTAACATCCAGCACTAGGCGGCCAAGCGCCGCCTAGTGCTCCCTATTTTCTTTCCCTGTGCTACACTCCCCCACATGGAAGAAAAGTGTAAAGTTATCGCCGTTGTTGGGCCAACTGCATCTGGTAAATCAGGACTGGCTATTAAAATCGCCAAAACATTCAATGGTGAGGTGATTTCGGCTGATTCACGGCAAGTCTATCGTGGGCTCGACATCGGCACTGCTAAAGTAACTGCAGTAGAAATGGACGGCGTGCCGCACCATTTGATCGACGTCGTAGACGTCGATCAAACATACAACGCAATTGATTTTACGCGTGATGCAGCGTTCGCAATCAAAGAAATTAGTGGGCGAGCGAAGCTTCCTGTCATAGCTGGTGGCACGTTTTTCTATATCGACACACTGCTCGGTCGAATTACTACGCCCGAAGTTCCACCAAATGAAGCCTTACGAACGGAATTAGAAACCAAAACCACCGAAGAACTATTTACCCAACTCCAAGCCCAAGACCCCCGCCGAGCAGCGGCGATCGACAGGGACAACCCCCGGCGCCTTATCAGAGCCTTAGAAATTGTCGAGACTATCGGCACAGTACCTCCTACGATAACAGTAGACTGCCCGTACAACGTGCTCACAATCGGCTTAGGGGCCGACAAAAAGACGTTGCGCGCTCGCTATCGCTCGCGCGCCGAAACCTGGCTCGCTAATGGTTTTCAATCTGAAGTTGCGGGCTTACTCACCCAGGGAGTAAGCCGAGCCAGACTACAAGAAATTGGCTTTGAATACACTTTGATGGTTGATTTGATTGACGGCGAACTCACACAGGACGAATTTGTACAAAAATTCATTGAAAAAAACTGGCAGTACGCCAAACGTCAACTCACCTGGCTCAAACGCGATGATTCAGTCGAGTGGTTTGCTCTTGGGGACGCAAGACGCATCAACCAACGCGTCCACGATTTTTTACAGTTGTAAAGATGTGCGACCTGCTGATTCTTGTTACATTCGATATACCCCGGGGAAAGGATTGATGACACTAAGTTCTTTCCCTTTGTTCCACAAGAGTAAAAAGAGGATAAAGTATGTCCATATCTTTGTTGATCATTGCCTGCCTGGGAGCAAGCGAACGTGACTGCAGAGACTACGAAATACCAATCTATGAAAAAACCACACTGTTTGCCTGCATGATGCAGGCTCCTGCGACAATCGCAGTGTGGTATGCGGATCATCCTGATCTGCAGATCAGGAGATGGCAGTGCGTTAACTCCAACCGCGAGGCCAGGCAGTAACGATGCCTCATATCCGATAAGCGCCGCTTGACTCTGATCAAGCGGCGTAAACAATATATAGACTGAACTTTTATCCATTGACCTCCATCCCCCTTTCCCCTACTATGTGTGGCACTTCTGCTCAACTGTTTGAGTAGACTGCTTTGGCTATTTTCAGCCGAGCTGTGTATTGCACTCAAGAAGACAATTCCCTGATACGGATATATTTCATCAACAATCCGCCTTGGTGACTGTCGAAGCTGAGTACATTGCTCAACTTCGACAGTCTCTCAGACTGTCGAAGGGCCTATAGTTTAGTGGTAGAATTCTGGTCTCCAAAACCAGCGGCCGTGGT
>CAYGTP010000038.1:0-4568 GCA_964352875.1 uncultured Candidatus Saccharibacteria bacterium | reverse complement strand
GGTTGTGATTGAGATCAATACCATGCCAGGATTTACCAAGATCAGTATGTTTCCAGCCCTTTGGGGGATTAGTGGAATTTGCTATACAGACTTGATCGGTAAGCTAATTGAACTAGGTTTAGAGAGGTTTGAGCGGCTTAATTAAATAAGTAATAGAAGACGTTTTTTGTTAGAATATGATATATGGGGTTTGATCTCACTCAAAAACTAATAGTATGTATAGCGCAGGAGTAATTACCTTACTGATCCTCGCTGCTTTTGGAGATACTTTTATATTGTCTGGTTATATATTTTATGGAAGTTTGGTGGCTGCCTCAGCTACAACAGCACTCTTGGCCGGGTATCATCCTGCCCTTGTCGGATTGGCGTGTTTTTCAGGCTGTGTCATTGGTGAATTAATTAATTTAGTTTTTTCAAAAGAATTAATTAGATCTAAGTTTTTCGTAAATAATTTCGAAAATAATAGACTCGAAAAACATTTTCTTAATACAAGATTTGGTATTGGTGTTGTTCTTAGTAAAGCTCAAAAGACTAGAATCGGAAAGTATATTTCAACATTAGTTAAGTTCTTATTTAGACCCCGGGCTTTTGTTGCTCAAGAAAAATTTTATATAACAATTTTAAAATCAATAGCGGGTCGTTTTATGGCTACTGCCAGACCCTTGAATGCATATTTTATAATTCAGTCACATGGCTACTTCAGATCAATGGTGTCACTAGCAACTGCTGCAGCAATCTGGGTTGTCTTTTGGTTATATATTTTTCAATATGTCTCAATTTTAATTAAAGCTATCATTTAATCTTATGTTTGGAAAAAAATTGAACCCCGCGTAGAAATGTGTTCTACGCGGGGTTCGGGGTTGATGCGTTGGCAAGTTACTTTTTTTCTCGGTAGTACACCTCGGCGGTGAGAAGGTAATCCTCCACGTACGTGGTCTGAATTTTCACGATGTCGTATTTGCCACTGTTGACCATCGCGTCAAGTTTCGGCTTAATCTCAGCCGCTTTCATGTCCCAGAAGCGCTGGTCACTTTGAATAAACAGCATACGCAGACCATTGCCGTCTCCGCGGCCAGAAGCATCGTAAGTGACTTCTGCCGCCGTGAGATATCCCGATGAGTACGATGTTTTCACGGAGGCAACGTTGTATTCGCCGCCGTTGATTGCCGTCTCGAGCTTCGGACGCACTTCAGCCTCCTTCTTGGTGAGGTAGTACTCGCCGCTGGTAATCGAGAGCAGACGCAAGTTGTTCCCGCTCACTGGTTGCGTAGTTACTTCGAAGGTCTGCGTTGACTCCGGATAATTCTCGTCGCAACCGGCGACGAAGAACAGAATCACGAGAAAAGCGATTGAAAACACTACTTGTCTGATTTTCATCAGAATCTCCTTTATTTTGGTTTGGGAAGGTGCCACCGAGTCGTCATGACCCGACTCAGTTACTTTCTACAGTAAAAAATAGTTAATACTAAAAGTCAAGCTTAAACAAAAAATCAGTATTTATCACGTTTTAGTGGCTTAACTCTTGTGGATTCTTGGAGTAAAAATTTTTTTCATTAAAAAATACTTCGATACAATGTTCCCTCAGGTTTTTTGAGCGGTGCTGCTTCGCTGCTGCAGACTAACCAAAACCCTTTGACTTTACTGTCTAGCAATTTCGGCAGGAATCCTCTCCGAGCCGAGGTGTCTGTTTTGCTTGCGCACATCCAGAAACCTTTCGATTCCTGACAAAAGCAAAACTATTTGCTTTTTCCGGGGTCACTGCATTCACTTCGTTCATTGGTGCACCACGAAGGAGTTACTTGGAAACAGTTAGCTGAGGAGTTGAAAGGTTGGTTGGAATTACGTGACATTTTAGCTGTACCTGCGTAATTAGATAAAGAAGGGGCACCCCCCGAATTGACCCCCACCCCTTCGCAGAGACATGTAACATATCTACCTAAATAAATGTGTCTAGCTATACAAATACTAAAAGAGTAGAATTGGTTTACATGAAGTCAATCCTGAAACAAATAAATGACCCTCAACTCATTAAACTAATAGGATGTATTGGTGAACACTGGAGTGACCGCCTAATTCCTGAATACTTTAAACGGAAGAGGTCCAAAATGAGCAATTACGACCCAGACTTGCTGTGGCTGCTGATGTATAAAAACGATTACTCAACAGGTACTTTGGAGCATCTTGATGAAAGTTATAAAAAGTTTAAACAAGTTCTTGATGCAGGTTTTGCAAATAAGGTAGTCTCAAACGGTCGGTTCCAAGCCCATGTTTGGGAGATAATTTTGTGCGATGTTCTATCATCGTATGGAAATTTAATCCCTAAAGGAGAGGCAGGGACTGACATTCTACTGCAAACAAATTCTGGCGAAGTTATTCAAATTGAAGCAGTAACTCCGAATGAAGCTACTGACCCTAAGCTCCAGACCGTTAAGCCTGTTTTTGATAAAAATAACTTTTACAGCCATTCAGGGAACGTGAACGCTATGGAACTTCCAATCGTCATACGGTTCTTGCAGGGTTTTGATAAAAAAGCTGGTATGGCATACGAAAAGGGTAAACCTCTAATTATTGCTGTAAATACAGGTCTGGTAGTCGGGATGACTACCCAAGATGACTTTGTTTTACGGCAAGCACTTTTTGGTCTAGGTTGCGTTCAAATTACACGCCACCCCGATGACTCTTATACCAATAGTTTTCAACAAATGCCAAAACTTGATAAAGGAGGTGGTGAATTTTCTGTGGCAAGATTTCGCGATGAAGAATACTCACATGTAAGCGGAGTGATTTATAGTTCGCAGAAACCTCATAGCCTCACACCCCATGGATACGGATGGGGTAATTCTGGTTTAGTTTATGTTCCAAATCCAATGGCTACACATCCTGTTGATATAGATTTTGACGTTATGAGGACAATCATTGTTACTGATGAGAAATACGAAGATATAAAAGCAAAACGAAAGTATTTAGGAAAGGATTAGACCTTGACAAATAGCACCAATATGCTATACTAAACGACAGTAACGTCGGCTTCTGGCCGTATTTTTTGAACCTTTACAATAGAGGAGGAATTGCGATTGAAAACATAAGATTGCAAGGCTTTGTTATCGGCTCAGACCGGGTTGGTAACGATACGGTTTGGAAGGTTCGAGTCAATGACGAGACCCGCAAGTTTCATAGGCGAAAGTTTGAGGTGGCTTCGGTTCATGAAGACATTCAGCTTGCCAAAGGGCTTGAAGTTGAGTTTTTGCTCGGCTCTTTCCTGAAAGACGGACATTCTGTCCAAAAGGCAGTGGACGTCACACTTCTGTGACTACACACAACAGACGAAAAGAGGTAATACAATGAGCGAATATCGTAACGAAGCCCGCGAAGCAATTCGTGAGGGCACATGGACCTTCTGGTACATCTTCCCCCGAGCCCTACTGGCCATCGTGGTCATGGCTGTTATCGGCTTTGGCTTGAACAGCCTGGGTCTCATCGGCAAGACTGCTGTCGAGCGCGAGGTGTTCGAGCAGTCCTATCAGCGCAGCGAGTCCATCAAGGCCGAGATTGCGATGAACGAAGCGACCCTCGTGGAAATCGAGCGGAAGCTATCCAACCCCAATCTCGACGAGAACACGCGACATAACCTGGAAGCACAAGCTTCTGCGGCCCGTCTGCGTATCGCCACCGCCAAAGGGAAGAAGTAATCATGAAGAAAATCCACACACTCATCGGAAGTATCGTCGTCGTCGGTCTGCTTGCCGGCTGCAAAACGGAAACCACGGAAACCAAGGATGCCGACCGGGTCTCGCAACAGCAGTCCCAGTATGCCATTGGTCAGCCGATTCCAGCCTTCGATTGGTCGCTGGAACGGCATCTGGTCATTGAGCTCTACAAGGTTCGCAACCAGAAGGCGGCAACCCACTCTGTATGGCGTTCTGACCGCGGCCTCGTCGAGGGGGATTGTCCCTCGTATGGCTACGGAATTCCGTACGATACGAGCTTGACCAATCCGCTCGTGGCAACGGCGACAGCACCCGAACGGGATTTTCGGTCTAACTCACTCACATCAATCGAGCAGGCTGAGCCGAACGGCATCTTCGCTTCGAAGAATACGGCGGCCACCTGGGTGATGTGTCTCGGCGAGGCAGGTAATATCGAGCCCATTTATGTGGAAACGAAAGTGACCGTATACCCAGGCCCCGTCACCGTCGACTACGACAAGAATCGTGTCACCCGCAGTGGTGCCGCAACGGTTCTCATCAGCAAGCAGTAATCGACCTCCTCTAACCCCGACCAAGTCCCCGAGCACTCTCACGAGTCTCGGGGCTTTTTCTTTGTGTCAGATTGGTAGCAATCTGCTGTTATGGTGTTTTACATTATGTTTGTGTATCATCAGTTCGTTACTAGTGACCCAGCACTACTATGGCAACCTATACCCAACCAAAAACTTTTACACAGCTTATTTCAAGCGGAATACAAATCAGCAATGATGCACAAGAGGGTGAGGGTGCATTTCGTGATGATGGTTCAGTAGCAAAGTTCTTAGCTTTTCACCGTAATGAAAAGATTGATTTTGAACTCGT
>CAYGTP010000037.1:0-4676 GCA_964352875.1 uncultured Candidatus Saccharibacteria bacterium | reverse complement strand
AAAATTTGAGCGTCCACCACCTACACTTAGTCAATCGCATCAATGCCCTAACCAACACGGTAGCGGAACTCCGAGAAACAAACTTAGCGCTCCTCACCACTAAACAAAACGAGATTATGAAAATCTTGACCATTATGGCGTTTATTACCTTCCCACTTACCCTCTTTACTTCGATGTTTGGAATGAATACCACCACCACCCCAATTGTAGGGCAAGAAAACGACTTCTGGATTATCGTGGGCGTAATGATTATTGTGTCGGTGGCATTCTTTGGCTACTTTTATTACAAACGGTGGTTGTAGTCCTGCGCGCTTGCTGAGCGAGGCCGCCACGAAAAAAGCCGACCCGTCACAGCCAGACATTTTCCGGCTGACGTTGTCGGCAGTCACCAAAGAACGACATAACGAATTATAAACAATACGTTGAAGAAAGCTAACCCAATTAAGATAAGAGCACGAAATAGTGCCCAGTTAATATTTGAACTTATTATCATCACACTCCTCCTGTGCTGTATTCATTGACAATTATACTGTCAAAAATTTTTCAATCAATACCAAAGCTAGGCAGGCAATCACTGGTTTCTTAATTCTTTCGTAATTTGCTACACTAGTCCCACTATGTTTAATCTATTTAAATCCAGCGCGCCGACCCCACCCGTACCTCCGGGTACACCCATCTACCTCTACAATACCCTTACGAGCCAGAAAGACGTTTTTACCCCCCTGAAACCAAACGAAGTAAAGCTGTATACCTGCGGGCCGACAGTGTATGACCATGTCCAAATCGGCAACCTCCGAGCGTTTTTGATGGCTGATGTACTGAGACGCGTCTTGCTGTTTAATGGCTACCACGTCAAAAACACCATTAACTTCACCGACTTTGGTCATCTCACTGACGACGCTGATGCGGGTGAAGATAAAATGATGAAAGGACTCAAGCGCGACGGCAAGCCAGTCACCCTAGCAGCCATGAAAGAGCTCGCTGACGAATACATCGACGGCTTTATGGAAGACGCCGCCGAAATGCGCTTTCTAGAACCGACCACCTGGGCGCGCGCCAGCGAATACGTCAAACAACAAATCGCCCTCATCAAAACCCTCGAGACCAAAGGCTACACGTACGAAACCTCTGACGGAGTGTACTTTGATATCGAAAAGTTTCCCGCCTATGGCCAACTTGGCAACATTGACCTAGAAAAACTTAAAGACGGCGCTCGTATTGAAGTAAATAAAGAAAAGAAACATCCAGCTGACTTTGCGCTTTGGAAAAAAGGCCTGCTTGGCTGGGATAGTGATTGGGGCAAAGGCTTCCCGGGCTGGCACATTGAATGTTCAGCGATGGCGATTACCACGCTCGGTAAACAGATTGATATTCACACCGGCGGTGAAGACCTCAAGTATACGCATCACAACGCTGAAATTGCTCAGTCTGAATGTGCCACTGGGAAAACATTTTCCAACTATTGGCTCCACAATGCTTTCATCACCATCGACAACGCCAAGATTTCTAAGTCAGCCGGCAATGCCATCACTATGCGTCACCTCCTCGACCTCGGCTTTACTGGTGACGATTATCGCTACTGGTTGTTAACTGCTCACTATCGATCCCCGGTCAACTTTTCCGTTGATGCACTCAAGGCTGCCAAACAAGCCCTCTACCGTCTCAAACGCCATATGTTTGAAGAATATGGCAAAGCGGCTGGCACAGTCAATCCAAATTACCTCAAGCAATTCACCGCTGCAGTCAATGATGATATGGACACTCCTAAAGCCATCGCCATCACCTGGGAGGTAATCAAAGATGATTCACTAAGTACTGGAGACAAGCGGGCTACGTTACTTATATTTGATGAAGTACTCGGAATTGGGCTGACTGACCCGCTGGACGATGCTATTCGTGAGCTGGGTGTAGTCGCGCCCGAAGACATTCCAGACACGGTACACACCCTCCTCCAGCAACGCGAAGCAGCTCGGGCTGCTCGCAACTGGGACGAGGCGGACCGTCTGCGTGAAGCTATCAATCTCAAGGGCTACAGCCTTGAAGACACACCAAACGGACCTAAAGTCTCCAAGGCGTAATCGTGATAGAATGGCAGTCCGATGACCGAGCTAAACAAAAATCTCCGCACCCCACCGCAAAACATTGATGCCGAACGGGCCCTGCTCGGAGCTATTATGCTCAAGCCGGAGACTATGCATGATGTCTCGGTTACTATCTATCCGGAAAGCTTTTACGCTGATAAACACCGTAAGATTTACGAGGCAATTTTCCAAATCTTTACCAAAGGTGACCCCATCGATATTGTCTCCGTAACAACCAAATTAAAATCAAACGACCAACTCGAACGAGTCGGCGGTGCAGCTTATATCACTGAACTGATTGAAACCGTCCCAGCCGCTGGGAACGCTATTTATTATTCTGAACAAGTCCAAAACAAAGCCATCTTGCGCGGACTCATTTATGCAGCTGAAGAGATTGCCGAGATTAGCTATAGCAACCCCGACAACATCGACGAGGCCATGGACCAAGCAGAAAAGAAAATCTACCATGTAACCAATGCTCCCACGATGCAAAAATTCCAAACCATTGGGAGTGCATTGAGTGAAGCCTGGGAACGGTTTGAACGACTATCCGCCACTGAAAATGTCCACCGTGGTGTTCCAACCGGTTTTGGTGCCGTCGACAATGTTCTATCAGGACTCCAAAAATCTGACCTAATCATTTTGGCGGCTCGTCCGTCGATGGGTAAAACGACCTTTGCTATGGATGTCGCGCGTAATGCTGCCCTGCGACATGGCGCGTCGGTTGGAATCTTCTCACTGGAAATGAGCTCCCAACAATTAGTTGACCGTATGCTTGCCTCGGAAGCGGGAGTTGATTCTTGGAAACTACGAACTGGTCGTCTGTCTAACGACCAAGAATTCGAAGCGGTCCAAGCCGCGATGGCCAAACTGTCAGAAGCGCCGATCCATATCGACGACCAGCCCGGCACTAATATCCTGAAGATGCGTTCTTCAGCGCGACGACTCAAAAACGAGCACGGTCTTGACTTGTTGATTGTGGACTATTTGCAGCTCATGTCCCCGACCGCCACCAAAGCCAGCGATTCTATGGTGCAGCAAGTCACTGAAATCTCTCGTTCCCTCAAAATCCTTGCCCGCGAACTCGATGTACCAGTCCTCGCCCTTTCGCAGCTATCTCGGGCAGTCGAGCAACGCGGAGGCAAACCTCGCCTATCAGACCTTCGTGATTCGGGCTCAATCGAACAAGATGCTGACGTGGTGATGTTTATCCATCGTGAAGACAAGCTCCACAAAGATCAGCCATCAGAGCGACCAAACATCGCAGAGATCATGGTGGAGAAGCATCGAAACGGAGCGGTTGGTTCAGCTGAATTATACTTTGACGACAAACACGTTCGCTTCCTCAACCTCGACACGCACCACGCCGGCATGGCCAGCCATGCTGCTAATGATGACTTTTGACCTAAATTAAGGAATGTAATGACTATAATTTAGGTCGTTCCGTTAGCTGGCTTTCCCAATGCCAGCGAGGAACCCTGCTCTCTATAACCACTGAATACTATCTCATTTGCCAGGTCGTTCCGTTAGCTGGCTTTCCCAATGCCAGTGAGGAACGTTTGGCCTAGGTAGTATACAAAGTTTCTTCTGTTAAAAATCGAGAACCATATGCAACTATGAATGGTGCAATAGTATTCTTCGGACCGTTCCTCGCCCCGGCCGGCTCGTCACTGCGGCTTCGGCCAGAACTTTATGACTAAAGACCATGCTTCTGGCCTGCAGATGCTCCTCAAAACACTATTGCACCACTCCGAAAGACATTGTGGTACTTCTCTTAGTCCTGACTCAGTTCTCCAATACATAACTCGGTTTGCTATACTACTGACTCATGTCCAATCTCGATAAATTAATTACCCATTTTGAAAAATTCCCCGGCATCGGAGGGCGTCAAGCCAGGCGCTTTGCATTTCATATTTTGCGGATGGCAGAGAGTGATACCAAAGAACTAGCTGAGTTAATCACCAACCTGCAGGCAGCCGTCGTTGAGTGTACCAGCTGCCACCGTTTTTTTGCTAAAAACGGTGGCACTCAAAGTGCATGTGATCTCTGCATTAACCCCAACCGCAACCGAGCCAAACTACTCGTCATCGCTGCAGACAGTGACATTGTCCCCATTGAGCGGGCTGGCGTCTACGATGGGCTGTACTTTGTCCTTGGAGGTACTATTCCCCTCTTAGACACTACCGAGCATAAACTCCGTGGCGGTGCCTTAAAGGCCCTAGTCGAGTCCCGTATCACGACTGACCGGCTCGACGAGATTATCCTCGGCTTTGCGGTCAATCCTGATGGCGAAAACACAGGACGCTACGTTGAATCCTTACTTAAAGATTTCACCACCCTAAATCACCTGACTATCACAAAACTCGGCCGAGGCCTCTCAACCGGCTCTGAACTCGAATACGCTGACCCCGAAACCATCAAAAACGCCCTCCAGAATCGCACTTAATTTTTATAGAATTATTACAAAAATATCCCAATATACTCAAACGTGAGCATGCGCGGAAAAGGTTGCTACCACATCACCAAAGTAAACTCTTCTCGATAACTCCAATAATTAAGGGGTTGGACCCCTTAATTATTTGATTTTTATAAAAG
>CAYGTP010000036.1:0-4886 GCA_964352875.1 uncultured Candidatus Saccharibacteria bacterium | reverse complement strand
TGGAATAAGCGCTTGGCTGAGGAATTTGAGCAAGACTATTTTAAACAGCTGGCCGAACGAGTACAGTACGCGTACCAGACTGAAACTGTCTATCCTGTCTCGACTGACGTATTTAGCGCCTTTAGGCTCTGTCCATTTGATATGGTAAAAGTCGTCATACTGGGACAAGACCCCTACCACGGTCCTGGCCAAGCGCATGGTCTCTGTTTTTCGGTACAAGATGGCACACCAGCTCCCCCATCGCTCCAAAATATCTATAAAGAAATTGCCGCAGATACCGGCATAGAAGTCACTCAGAGCGGTAACTTAGAGCGCTGGGCCAAGCAAGGTGTCCTACTCTTAAACGCCACTCTGACGGTCGAAGCTGGCACCGCTGGGGCACATCAAGGCTGGGGGTGGGAACAATTTACCGACGCTGTAATCAAAAAAATTTCTAGTGAACGCAAGCATGTAGTCTTTCTCTTGTGGGGCAACTACGCTCGCAGTAAAGCCGCTCTCATTGATCAGGCAACACACTTGGTCCTCGAAGCTCCTCACCCCTCTCCCCTATCTGCCCACCGCGGCTTCTTTGGTTGCAAACACTTTAGCCAAACCAACAAATATCTCAATAAAAATAATCTGAAACCAATTCAATGGTAGTCCTTTAGAATTTTACTAACTGACTCAAGTGTTCAAAACTGAGTGCAGTTCGAGGAATAGAATCTTTATGAGTGAGCCATAGTTTTTTCTATGGTGATTGAATAAAAACTTGCGATGATGAAGAAATGTGCCAGTTATGGACGCTAGAGCCCAGGACAGTTGGCGGCTGGGGTATATCCAGCCGCCACCGCTGTCTCCACTGTCTCAAATCGAATCTTATTCTCCTCATTCATTTGACTGGCGCCAGGACACCAGGGCAAGTGGTATTTGGTGCCGTTTTTTGAGGCCACATAATACAATTCTGGTGAATCTAGAGCTTCAGATACCACAACAGCGGCTGTTTGCTGGCTCGGTGTCGCTACAGCAGCGGATTCAAGCATTGACCACCGTCCTAAGCCAAACGAACTCACAGCGACCAAAATAAACAACGAGCTATAGAATATCCCGTCATCACTCAGCCAGGCCTTGAATTTATCGTACATTTCTTGTATACTCTCGCCACTAATTTCATTATTATACGGTATGTCAACTAAAAAAGGAGCAGGAACAGCTAAAAATCTACGGGACTCCAATCCTCAGTATTTAGGTGTAAAGCGAACGGATGGCCAAGCCATCAAAATCGGCCAAGTAATCGTGCGACAACGTGGTACTAAAATCGAGGCTGGCAAGAACGTCGGCGTTGGTCATGACCACACCCTCTTTGCCATGAAAGATGGTGTAGTCTCTTTTCGAGACATGCGCAAGAAGCGTTTTGATGGCAGAGTTGTCAGCAAGAAAGCAGTCGACATCGTGATAGCATAAAGGTCACCAAAGAGCACGAAAAAACTCCCACCAGTGGGAGTTTTTTCGTATTTCGAACAGCGGAAAAAACCACTACCAACTTCAGCAGGCCTGGCGCAGACGCCTGGGCATGGTGCCGGCCGCACTTTAGGCTGGACCAGAGTCCAGCAGCGGTCGGACCAGGCGGCGAGCCGATCACCGAGCCCGCTGGGGCGAGGATGTGTGCCTGATGAGGTTGGTAGTGGTTTGTCTCTTTATGCTACCGACGAATTGCAATAGATTCAATGACGACTGGAGTGGTCGGTACGTCTCGATGACCCGTCTCAACTTGGGCAATTGTATCAACCACATCAAGTCCTGCAGTCACACGACCGAAGACCGGGTGACGAGAAGATAATGGTTGCTTATCGAAATCCAAATTACTATTATCAACCAGGTTAATAAACCACTGACTCCCACCTGAATTTGGTTGGCCAGTATTGGCCATGGCAATAGTCCCGCGAGTATTAGTAAGTAGATCTCCCGCCACAAACTCATCTTGAATCGTGTAGCCAGGCCCTCCGGTTCCATAACTACCACTATCGGCTGACTTGCTGTTAGGGTCACCTCCCTGAATCATAAAGCCATTAATTACTCGATGGAACTTGGTACCGTTGTAAAAGCCCTCTTCTGCTAGCGTAACGAAATTACCGACCGTTACCGGCATAACGTCTTCAAATAGTTCTAGTTCGATTGTACCTAGGTTGGTAGTAAAGACTGCAGTTGGATTCATATTATTGGTTATATCTACATTAGTAACCCCTAACTCTTCCGGCACCAGTGGTGCGTCTAGGGTTAGTTCTGTGCCTGATTCATCTGTCAGCAATAATTCTGGTCCGTCTGACATACCGCCGCCAAAGAAGGCCGCTAGCCCGAGCACGAGGAGCGCTGATCCGACTAATACAATGATAGTTTGTTTAGTATCGGCCATGCTACTTTGCGACTACAGTTACAGTAATCATTCCTTGCTTCACACCAGAAACCAACGCCACAGAATGTTCCCCAACTTCTTTAATTGGGGTTTTGACTACGATTTGGTTAGCAGCGATAGTGGCTCCGACCAAAGCTGCGGCGGCAACGACTTCGTCAGCGCTGACTGCCTTGAATAGATGTCCCTGTTCGTTAGCCGGCGCTTCGACAGTAACAGTAGCGTCTTTGAGTACCTCTAAAGCCGCATCAAAACTTGCGTCTTGACCAGCTCGGTCTGTTTCAATTTTGGTTGCTCGTGCTTGAACTCGCTTCAGGTTTTCTGCGGTAGCTGGTTCGGCTTGCTTGGTTGGGATTAGTTTGTTAAGCGCGTAGCCATCAGGAACATTAACCACTTCAAAGCGTCGTCCGATTTTAGCTACGTCTTGCAAGAGGATTACTTTCATATCATTCATTATTTACTAGGTGAGCAGTACTATACCCTTGCCTTAGTTACGATTCAAGTACTCAAGCGCTGCGTCCAGCTGAGGATCCTCATCATTGAGGAATTGTTCATTGGTACGCTCGACTTCAATATCAGGCGCCAAACCGCCTTCAGAGATTGAAGTTCCGTCTGGTGTGAGCCACCTGGCCACCGTCACCTTTAGTGATGCTCCACTCGGCAAGTCGACTAATTCTTGAACCGAACCCTTACCAAAGGTTGGCTGACCTATCAAAGTCGCAACATTTTGCTGGCTCAGTGCCCCCGCCAAAATTTCAGACGCTGAAGCTGATCCGCCATCTACGAGTACAACCATTTCGTCTGGAGCAAAGCCTCGGAGCATTTTGCCTTGACTACGGAAGACTTGTTCGTCAGCCGCGTTGCCAAAATTTTCACGCACCACTACCTTGCCAGCTGGTAAGAAATAACTAGCGATAGAAATAGCGCTCTGCAAGAAACCGCCCGGGTTACCGCGCAAATCAAGTACGAGCTTTTGGCTATCACTACGGACAAACTCACGCAACGCCTCTTGCATCTTGAGTTCAGAAATAGCGTTAAAGTTATACAAACGAATAACAAAGACATCGCCAATCGTCTCAGTCTTCACGGTTGGGATATTGATAGTGTCTCTCGTTACTGTAACTTCCACCAACTCCATCTCTCCTTCACGGAATAACGTAAGGGCTACGTCAGTACCCACTTCTCCCCGGATCAACCGCACCGCTTGATCTACATTCATATCCTCACTTGACTCTCCGTCGATCCGTACCACGATGTCGCCAGCCCTAATACCCGCAGCTTGTGCAGGTGATTCTGGCAATGGTGCAATGACGGTTACAACTCCATCTCGCATCCCGACCTCCATACCAACCCCTCCAAAGTTCCCAGAAATATCTTGTTCAAAAGATTCAGCTTCGGCCGGTGGAAGAAAGATTGTGTACGGGTCGCCATAGCTATCAACAAGCCCATCTATTGCACCCGACAAGCGCTCTTCCGTACTCAACCCAGTACTTGTGCCGGTCTGTACATATTTATCTTCGAGCAAATGCCAGACGCGCCAAAATTCGCTAAGGTCAACTTCTTCGGCTGGTGCTGGGGTTGATGCAAATAAAGAAAACAATCCGGCTTGGAGAGATAGTGTTTGATTATTGCCCGAACCCATGTGCCATCCAGAGAAGAATGCAGCGGTAGCAAAAACAAGTGCCAAACCGACCCCAAGCCAGTTAGTCTTGTTTGAGATCTGAGTTGGCGTCGACAAACTAGCGCTGTCTGACTGCGAATGTGTTTCCATAATTCTCCCATTATTACACACCTGCCCCGGTATACAAAAAACAACGTGGTACTATTTACAGGAAATGTTCACCAGATACTCGCAAGGCAATTTGACATGGATTGACGCTCTCAATCCTACCAATGATGACATCCATTTAATTATGGAAGAATGCAACCTGCCACCTGAATTAATGGGAGATCTGACGAGTATGTCTCCTCGTACAGAAACTATCGCGAGGAAAAATGCTTTAAAAATTGTGCTTGACTTCCCGATTGTCAAACGGACAGATATAAACCATCCCCATGAAGTTAAATTTATTGCCACTAAGAAGCACCTTTTAACTATTCGATTTGAAGATATCGAAGCTGTACACCGGTTTAGTAAAGAATTTGAAATCAAATCAGCCTTGGCCAAAAAAGGCGATAAGACTACTGGTGGACATATCTTACTCTCACTACTCGGCACCCTCTATCAAGCCCTGGATAAAAAAATCGACTACTTGGAAGCAAAAGTTTCTGACATAGAAAACGAAATATTTGCCGAACGGGAAAAAGCCATGGTATTTGAAATCTCGAACATCTCGCGTCGGATCATAAACTTTCGCCAAGTATTAAAATCGCACGAGACCGCACTAGCTGACCTGACAACTGCGATTGCCTTGACCTTTGATAAAAGCTATGTCCCCCACGTTGAAAATTTGAGCGTCCACCACCTACACTTAGTCAATCGCATCAATGCCCTAACCAA
>CAYGTP010000035.1:0-5312 GCA_964352875.1 uncultured Candidatus Saccharibacteria bacterium | reverse complement strand
GCGGTTGTGTGGAAGTTGGTGCAGGCGCTTATTATCCGTGGCGACTTTACGATTCCACCGGGTTTTGAGAAATGGTGGCTCGATATGGTTGGGGTCGCTACCATTGCTGACATGGTCCCCTTGATTGATGAAAACCGAGTGTTGGCGCACTACGGCTTGCAGGTATTGCGGAAATCTCGCCGACCGGGGTTGCAGCAACTCTTACGCAAAGTTCGGGCGGAACAACGGTACCTCACCGAAGATGATATTGGCTTTACCATCGGGCCGCGGATAAATGCCGCGTCACGCATGGATACACCAGAAGATGCATTTTTAATTTTGGCTACTGAAGACGAAGTGGAAGCGGGTAAGTACGTAGATCACTTGGAGAAATTGAATAATGAACGTAAAGCGTTGGTGGCTGTGATGACCAAGGATATTCATAAACGTCTGAAGTGCATGGACGACATCCCGCCAGTCTTGGTGATGGGAGATCCGACGTGGCGGCCGGCATTGGTTGGCTTGGCCGCAAATAAGCTGGCTGAAGAATATGCTCGACCGGTATTTCTATGGGGACGGGATGGAAACGAGGTGATTAAAGGCTCGTGCCGCACGGGGAGTGATGTGAGTGTGGTGGCGCTGATGCGGGGAACACCGGAAAGTTTCCTAGAGTATGGGGGGCACCATGGATCGGGGGGCTTTAGTGTGAGCGAAGCAGCCATCCATACGCTGGCCAAGGATTTGAACCAATCCTATCTCGATTTAGGCGCAGCTGCCAGAGTGGCGGAGGAGTTGGCCGTTGATGCCTCACTGAGTCTTGACGAGGTGTTTGCCTTGCGTTCGGCGCTCGCTTCGCTCGCGCCCTACGGCCACAGTAACCCGAAACCACTATTTGAATTCAAGTCAGTTGTGCCGATTACGGTCAATGTCTTTGGTAAAGCCAAAGACCATACCAAACTGATTTTTGAGACCAGCCACGGCACGCTCGAAGCCATTGCCTTTTTCCGCTTGCCGCAGTCATTTACAGCTGAACCAACAGTGGGTGAGCCGGTGACGCTCCTCGCCCACTTTGAAGAATCATATTTTATGGGTCGCCGCCAGTCTCGCTTACGAGTGGTGGATATACTATAATCAGTCTATGGAAAGTTTTTTTGAATCACTAGAAGATCAAGCAGAAAAAAAGAGTATGTTTCAGGGTTATACACAATAAAAAATGTTGATGAACCACAGCTGTTAACTGTAGTTGAGATTGATGGTGAAGAATATTTATGTGATAACAATGGAGCAGACAGTCTCTACTATAAACATAAAAATGCTTTGCCTGATTCTAAACCTGAACCGTTTGAAGCATGGCAATATTCAACAATTGGAGGCATTAGGGACAGTGGAGCATCGTGGATAGATACTACGATTGAATTACTAGAACCTCAGTAGAGTTTTTCAGCAGACACTGCTACACTGCCTGAATGGAAAAAATTATTGTCTACACTGATGGGGGGTCGCGTGGGAATCCCGGACCAGCGGCTATCGGTGCACAGATTCAGTCAGCGAGCGGCGAGGTGATTGGTGAGATTTCAGAGACTATTGGCAACAGCACCAACAACATCGCTGAATATCAAGCGGTCGCGACAGCCCTTGGTGCTCTGAAAAAGAAGTATGGCAAAAAGACCAAAGACATGACGTGGGAAATTCGCTTGGATAGTGAGCTCGTGAAAAAGCAGCTTAGTAATGAATACCAAATCAAAGACGTCGGCTTGATCCCCCTCTTTATCGAAATCCACAATCTCCGCGTCAGTGCCTTTCCGCACTTGACCTTGACCCATGTCCCCCGTGAACAAAACAAAGCCGCTGATCGGTTGGTTAACGAAGCCCTGGACCGAAAGTAGACAAACCAGTTGCATATATAAGGGGATTTTGTATAGTGCTTTGTAGCCACGGTAATTAGGCTGTGGCAAAACAGGGAGAAGACGATATGGGTGTCCCCAGCGGTTGTCCTGTCTACGGTGGCCCGAAGTCGAGCGAGGCTTCGCCTCCGCCCGGGAAGTAGGTCACAAAAGCGGACGGGGGCATCCGGCCCCCGCCCGCCGGGCAATCGTTTGAAAGAAAACGGTTGCTTTTTTGATTATGGGGTGCGCGAGCGTTGCTCGCGCACCAAATGGGTATTTCTGTCTGCTACACTCTCAGTATGCAGGGTTGGTATTTTTATACGGCAGTTGCTGGTTTGGTCGGAGGGATTGCTATGGGAACAGTCTTTTCGGTGCCGGTGTCCGGAATACTGTGGCTGATTGGGTTGGCGGGAGTGGTGGGGGTGGTAGCGGGCCGAAATCGCAGTGCGATTTCGGCCCGCTATCTGTGGACTCTCAGTATCGTGCTACTGGCCGTTGCGCTCGGGAGCATGCGGGTGAATTACAGCGAATTAACACCGGCTAATCCGACGCTGACCGCTACCGTTGGTCAGACGGTCACCCTTGAGGGAGTAGTGGCGCGAGAACCAGAACGGCGCGAATCTTCAACGCACCTCTATGTGAGGGTAGGCGACGAAACCATCCTCGCCTTTACTGATCGTACAACTACCGTAGCCTATGGTGACGCGGTGCAGTTGGTTGGTGAGTTGGCCTTGCCCGAGGCCTTTGAGACTGACCTCGGTCGTACCTTTAACTACGCTGGCTATCTGCGGGCGCGCGATGTCGAATTTATTATTCGGTGGGCTGACGTGACGGTTGTCGCGAGCGACCAGGGCAACTGGTTATTGGCGTACCTCTTTCGTTTCAAAACGGCTTTTCTTGCGTCAGTGGCTGGATTGATTCCCGAACCCCAGGCTGGCCTCGGTGATGGGCTCTTACTCGGGGTGAAGAGTGCGTTGGGTGAAGACCTAGAGCAAGCCTTTCGACAAACCGGCATTATTCATATTGTTGTCCTTTCTGGCTATAACGTGATGATTGTGGCGGAAGCGGTCATGCGGCTCTTAGCAACGGTGCTTTTACCTCGGGCGCGGATGGTGGTTGGGATTATTGCTATCACGACCTTTGCGGTATTGGTTGGACTCGGGGCGACGGTGGTGCGCGCCAGCATTATGGCCGGCTTGGTACTAATCGCGCGGGCAACGGGGAATGTTTACGGGGTTACCAGAGCGCTGATGTTTGCTGGGGTGGTGATGTTACTCCTGAATCCGTACTTACTCCTCTATGACCCGGGTTTTCAATTGTCGTTTCTTGCCTCACTTGGATTGATACTGGTAGCGCCGCACATTGAACGACTAGTTGGGTTTGCGCCGACGACTCTCCAAATCCGCGAGTTTCTTACCGCCACCATTGCCACGCAGATTTTTGTCTTACCATTGTTACTGTATTCGATTGGCGAATTTTCTGTGGTGTCGGTGGTGGTGAATGTCCTGGTTTTGCCAGTGGTGCCACTGGCGATGCTGCTGGTATTTGTGTCTGGTCTGGTGGGGTTTCTCTCACCGACCTTGGCTCTGCCGCTCGCGTGGCTAGCGAATCTGGTGCTCACCTATATCATCACTATTGCTGAGTGGTTTGCCGTGCTACCCTTTGCTTCGTTTATAGTACCGGCCTTTCCGTTTTGGGTAGTACCACTGAGTTACGCTGTGCTGGGATACTGGTTGTGGTACCTACAAAGGAACGTTCTTTGGGACGTGCCTAGGCACGTCCCAAATTCCAAAGAAACAATCAGTGTGAGTGATTGGGAGGTGGTGGAAGAGGTTGAGCTTAAAACGAAGGCTGCCGGGCGAGGACCGAGTCCTCGCCCGGCAGCCGAGCCACCAGTTTTCTTCCGTTAGTTCAAACGGTTGCTGACTACTTCCCAGTTGACGTTTGCAAGGTACGCGTCAATGTAGGCTTTCTTTTTGCTCGGCGGATAGTCCAACATATATGAGTGTTCCCACATATCCAGACCAAAGATAATATCCAAGTCGGCCAGTTGTCCTTGGTGTTGTTCGTCTACCCACGTTTGTACGAGTTGGTCAGTTTGGTTGTCGTGATAGAGCATGGCCCAGCCGACACCACGAGTCAGGGCAATTTGCTTAAAACGCTCCAGCCAGGTTTCAAAGGTGCCAAATTGAAACGCAATTTTTTCTTGCAACGATCCGTCAGGGATGGGTCGACTGCCGCCTTCGAGTTGCGCAAAGTAGTATTCGTGGTTGCGCATCCCACCAAATTCAAAACCAAGTCGACGCTGCATTTCAGCCATGGCGTAGCCATTGGCGTCTGGATCAGTGCCATAAGCAGCGAGCTTTTCTCGGATCAAGTTTACGTGTTTCACGTAGCCTTGATAGAGTCCAAGGTGTTCGTCAATAGTTTCCTGACTAATGCCGGTTAATTCCGGGATAGCAAAGGTAAGTGGTTCATAGGTCATAAGCACAAGTATGAGTGAATAGTAACGCACACATTCTACCGTACGCGGTATAGTGTGCCAATGGAGACGCAAGTTCGAATTCGTTTACTCAGTTTACTCGTAGTGGCAGCACTGAGCGTGCTCGTGTGGACGCCACACTGGGGTGGAGCGGGGGAGATTGTCCGCCAAAGTAACTCACATTTGTTACAGGTGCATTTTCTTGATGTTGGCCAAGGCGATGCGGTTTTTATTGAAACCCCTGACGGCGTACAGGTAATCATAGATGGTGGACGCGATAGTGCGGTGATCCGTGAATTAGGTGCAGTGCTGGACTTTGCCGATCGTACCATCGACGTGATGATTGCGACGCATCCGGACAGTGATCACATCGGGGGATTGATTGATGTATTAGAACGGTATCAAATAGCTAGTGTTATACAAACTGAACAAATCGGAGACTCACCGGCAGCCGTAGCATTTCAGACTGCGGTACAAGCAGAAAATGCCGTCGTACATACCCCACGCACCGGAGAAGTAATACAGCTCGGCGCCTCGACTACCTTAGAGATTTTGTTCCCACCGCTTGATGCCAGTGCTTTTGAAAGTAACACTGCGTCCGTTATCGCCCAGCTGCGCTATGGTGATACCGAATTTATGTTGACGGGTGATGCCCCGCAGTCGATTGAGACGTATTTGGTCGGCGCCTACGGCGCCGACCTTAGGAGCGATGTATTAAAAGTAGGTCACCATGGTTCCAAGACATCAACCGCACCCGAATTCTTGGCGGCCGTGGCGCCTACCCATGCCGTCATCTCCGCCGGGGTAGACAACAGTTACGGACACCCACACCCTGAAGTGATGAATCGTCTCAGAGCGGCCAATCTAGCAATCAGCCAGACTGCAGAAACTGGAACGATCACGTTTTATTCGGACGGACAACGTGTTTGGATAGAATAAAAAACTGCCCGGTCCTATAGGACCGG
>CAYGTP010000034.1:0-7130 GCA_964352875.1 uncultured Candidatus Saccharibacteria bacterium | reverse complement strand
ATTATTAGTGGAATAATACTCAGAATTGTTGTCTTAAGAAAGGGGTACCTTTCAGAAGTACAAAGCCACCGCGCGCTCCGCGCGTTGCTAGTTTCGTTCAAAATAAGTTCGAGCTTCGCGCAATAGCTCTGCACCAAGAAAGCCCGCGTCAGCGGGCTTTCGACTGCTTGGGGAGCACAGTGCTAGTGCACTGTGCGTGCGGGTTCGAAAAGCGTAGTGATGTTTTGGCTATCCTTAATGCTAAAACGAGCGAGGCCTGTCCCGCGGTCGTTATGAATGTAGTGAGTTACGAACCGTCAGGACGAGCCTGCCTCATTCACACTAAATTCTGTTACAATCTAGCTATGAATCATCCCGCCAGACAGCTTACTCAAAATTTGCCATTAGTCTACACTGCTACATCAAAAGAGTATTTTGCTTTCAGGCTCTTTATTTCTAAATATGTTCTCGAGCAAGGTGGAGTACCTCTTAATCCGTTTACCATCTTTGATTATTTTATGTTAGATACAGTACCAAGAGATATGGTGCGAGAAGCCAATAATAATCTGGTAAAGCGGTGTGACGAAATCTGGTGTTTCGGTTCGATTTCTGATGGAGTACGAGTAGAAATAGATTTGGCGAACGAAAAAAATAAACCAGTCAAATTTTTTAAAATTGAGAAGCCAGCTACTTTTATAGAAGTATCTGAAAGAGATTTATTAGAACATCAATAACATATGTCCAATCAAATCCCAACCGTTCGCTTTTATTGGCGGAATGATACCGATGAAATCAGAGTGGTAGTAGCAGAACTCAAAGCGCACATCGCCGATAAGTGGCCAGACGTTACTGTTGTTGAAGACTACAACCAGCCAGCCGCCGGAACAATAATTTTAGGGGGAGACGGGGTAATCATTAGTGCCGTGCACCAGTGCGAACTGGGGAGCTCGATATTTATGGGTCTCAATATGGGAACGGTTGGATTTATGGCCGCCGCCAATGATCGGAGTAAGTTTATGGCAGCCGTTGATGCGTTTCTTTCAGGGACATATCGACCAGTGCATAAGCTCCTCTTGTATGCGACCGTTGAACGAGCAGGGGAGGTAATTTGGCAAAGTACGGCACTTAATGAATTCAATCTCCAGAGCCTCCTTGGTGTGGTTGAAGCGACGGTGCAAATTGACGGACATATCTTTCAGCATATCCGGGGAACGGGGGTACTGGTAGCCACACCAACCGGTTCAACTGCGTACAATCTATCTGCACACGGACCAATTTTGATGCCGGACATTGACGGGATTGTGCTGACTGAGCTGTTGGATCATAACGTACCAACTCCAAGTTTGATTTTACGATCAGATCAGACTATCGCCATCACTGTGGATTCATTTCGAGCCAGTGGGTTGATGACACTGACGAGTACCGGGGAAGCGGCTGATGTCTTACTGATTGCAGACGGGAGCGATGCTCACGTGGTGATGCAGCCAGGCGACAAAATAACGGTAAAAAAACATACTGAAACGGTGACCTTTGCCGAAACTGACCAAAACGCATTTCTCCACTCACTACATGATAAGTTTAATATAGGCTAAATAAACAAAGGCCGGTGCGTACGCACCGGCCTTTGTTTATTTATGGACGTTTGTTTTGACTTTGAGTCTGGCACTGCGGCTTTTGTCTACTTTCGGGAGACGGATTTCGAGGAGGCCGTGTTTTTCTTGCGCTTCTGCTTCGTCGATGAGTACTTCCTCTGGGAGGAGCAGGGTCCGACTAAAGCTCCCCCAAAATAACTCGCGGTGATAGTAGTCTTCGTCAGCCGCTTCTTGGTGTTCGTCTCGGGAGCCTTTAATAGTGACCATGTCGCGAGTAATGGCGATATCGAGATCGTCCGGGCTAACTCCCGCTACCAGGGCACGGATAACTACTGCCTCTGAGGTTTGGTACATATCAACTGGAAGTTCACCTTCTTGTTGAGTGTCCGCGATTTCATCTTCTTGGCCATGCCACTCAGATTCTTCTGGATACATCTCATCATCTTCGCCTTCCATTGGCTCGACGCCTACTTCACCATCTAAAATCTCATCGTAATCTTCTTCGATGGTTCTGGAGCCGGTAAGGCGTTCTAAAAATGATGGGCGCTTCATAGAAAATTAGACGATTGTATTATGCTGGGCTTCGATAAGTTTTACTTTCTCAAAGACGAGGAAGAGGATAATGACTCCCATCCAGACGAAAAGGAAAACGCCAAGGATGGATTCACCACTAGCACCCATTATAAGGAAGTTGAATAGGGCATGCAATACAATAGCAATGAACAACCCAATCATACCAGCAATCGAACGTATGAAACGCGTTTTATAATAAGTGAGAGCGAGCGCTGCTCCGACGGTCCCAGAGGCTAGGACATGAAGTAACGTTGCACCTAGAAACCTAAATAGTCCGGTGAGAGCTGAACTCGCGTATTGCCCATCGGTTAGTGGATTAAAAATAAAGAGTGCGTTTTCTAGGGCAGCAAAGCCAAGGGCAATTGCAATCATGTAGATAATCAAGTCGATCGGTTCATCGACCGCTTTGTGCCACAAGACGACAATCAGTGCGGCGGCGTATTTCAACACTTCCTCGATAGTGACCCAGACAAAGATCAAGTTGTCGCCACTGTATTGGTCCATGACAAATTTTTGTAAGGGCAATGTCACTATTACTGCAGCCATCCCCCCTAAAAATGCAACAGCGATGAGAGAGTATGGTTCGGGCCGTTCTCTATCTTCACGTAGCCAAAACCACAACCAAAAAATTGCCGGGATCAATCCCGCTAGAAAAGCAATGGCAAAATATATCGAACTCACCGGTTCACCGGTCATTTCCATAGAGATATTGTACCCTACCAGCTACGAAAAACGCCGGCACAGGTGTGCAGGCGGGGGCGGATGGCAAGGGCCAGCCGCCCCACCTGACATCCTATAATATGTGGCCATGAAGACCGTATTCGATGTTTGGTTGGTCATGCATGGCAACGGTAACGCAACACGTGCCGATGGATGGTATCTCGACGGTTGCTGTAAAGCCGCCGCTGCGCACTTCGCCCTGCTCGACCGTGCCGGTGGCCTGCAACCACTGGCCCTTAACCTCGATCTGCAAGTTGAATTTAGATCCACCAAGGCTCTGTAGTTGCCGGAAGGGTCCAGAATAGGTTGGACCACAAAACCCTCGCCTCGTTTGCCGCCGCCGGTCCGCACCTCGGTTTACCGCCGCCGTTATGTCATGGGTGTTCCCCATATTCCTCTCCTCCACCGCTCTTCTGTACAAAATGTACTCTTAAATAGACCAGTGTGCAACATTTAAACTATTTTGGCCACTTGGTAACCATCAGTAGCTCACGCTCTTTCATTTCTTTTGGTAATTCTTGCCAGATCGCTTCGGTTATAAACGGCATAAATGGGTGGAGGAGCTTCAATGAAGTCACTAGATAGTGCAGTAGCAGTCGTTGTCGCGACGCCCGTTCTTCCGGTGTACCTGCTAGGAGCGGCTTTGATTCTTCGAGCACGGTGCTCGCAAAGTGATCCCAGACGAAGTGATACAACTTTTCGGACGCCAAGTCGTACCGAAACTTTTCCATGTGCTCAGTGACTTCGCGCACAAAGGGGTTGATATGTTCGTCTTCAAAGGTTTGGTCGGCTGTGGTATGTGGCGCGTCAGTATAATCAGCGGTATTTTCTAAGACAAATCGAGTGATATTCCATAGTTTGTTCGCAAACTTTTTATATGCTCCGACTTTGTCGGGGTCGAGGTTCATGTCGGTGCCAGGCGCGTTGTTGACAATCAGTCCCATCCGCAACGCGTCGGTGCCGTATTTTTCCTGTATTTCACTCGGGGCAATGACGTTGCCCTTACTTTTGCTCATTTTTTGGCCTTTTTTGTCTCGGACCATACCATGGAGGTAGATATGTTTGAATGGCACTTCGTCCGTGAGGTAGAGGCCAAGCATAATCATCCGAGCTACCCAGAAAAATAAGATGTCCTTACCTGTTTCCATGACTGACGTGGGGTAATATGTTTTGAAATCATCACCGTCTGGATATCCAGTCGTAGCTAACGGCCACTGTCCACTTGAGAACCATGTATCAAAGGTATCGGGATCTTGTTCTACTCTGCCGTCGCATTTGGCACAGGCAGTAATAGTGTTGTCGAGGTCCACCATACCATGACCACAGGTGGTACAGATTTTGGCCGGGATGGGAATACCCCAGGCAATTTGACGAGCAATCGGCCAATCTTCGATGTTTCCGAGCCAGTGACGGAACACTCGTTCATCTCGTTCAGTGCTGAACGCGAAGCGTTTGTTGTCGAGCGCTTCCAGGGCGGCGGCGGCCAGTGGTTTCATTGAGACAAACCATTGTTCTTTCACTTGGGGTTCAATTTCGCGGCCGCATTTGTAACAGCAAGGGACAGAGTGTTGATATTTTTCATCGACTTTTACCAAGAGACCTTTTTGCTCAAGCTTGGCAACAATCTTTTCCCGCGCCTCCATGATTGGCATGCCAGCAAATTCCTCGGCAATTGGCAGTAATTTCCCGCGCCAGTCAATGATTTGTTCGTAGTCTAGGTTGTGTCGTTTGGCAATGTCGAAGTCAATATTTGAATGCCAGGGCGTGATGGTCATAACACCGGAGCCCATTTCCGGGTCGCCTGCCTCATCTTTGATAACAGTGGCGGTTATTGGGCCGTTGATCCATTCGACTTCGATTTGTTGGCCGTGGGTGTATTCAGCGTAGCGTTCATCGTCTGGGTGCATGACGACGTATTTGTCACCAAACTTAGTCTCAGGTCGGGCGGTACCGATGACAAATGGTCCGTACTGGAAGTAATAGAATTTACTCGTTCGTTCATCGTGAGAAACTTCTAGATTTGAAAATGAAGTTTGATGTTTGGGACAC
The DNA here is from genome assembly GCA_964352875.1 of uncultured Candidatus Saccharibacteria bacterium. Taxonomy (GTDB): domain Bacteria; phylum Patescibacteriota; class Minisyncoccia; order Phycocordibacterales; family UBA918; genus OLB19. Next base: position 2,217 of record CAYGTP010000034.1, on the reverse strand, counting down.
CAGTTTACGGTCCGTGAGCCGCGATAGAGGAGTTCATCGTCTTCAAGTTTTTTAAAGGTGTTGTAGACAGTTTTAATGACTTGGTCATCGAGTGTGAACAGTTCTCGAGTCCAGTCACATGAAGCGCCCAGTGAACGTACCTGGTCTTCCATTGAAGATTTATTGGCTTGCACAAAGTCCCAGATTTCTTGGTAGAGCTCTTCACGCGTCATATCGAAGCGAGACCGACCTTCTTTTTGTAGGTGCTTTTCGTATACTGCTTGTGTTTCAAAGCCAGCGTGGTCAGAACCAGGTAGCCAGAGAGTTTTTTTGCCACCCATACGGGCATAGCGAATCATGATGTCTTCAACGGTGACAAAGAGTGCGTGGCCAGCATGTAGAGAAGCGTTGGCATTTGGCGGCGGCATCACAATCGAAAACGGCTCAGCGTCAGCGTCAGTCACGCCTTTTTCGATACAGACGTCTGGATTGAAATACCCTGACTCCTCCCATCGTTGGTAGAGCTTCTCCTCGTGTGCCTGCGGGTCGTAGGGCTTCAAGAAAATCTCTGGAATTTCGTGATGCGGGGCGGCTGATGGGTTGTCCGCTGTTTCGTCGTTGTTCTTATGAGTAGTCATACGTACCTAACCAGGTGGCTTATTTACTGGCTCATAGTAGCATTGATTATTGAAAAATGAAATCAGCTGGATTTTTCATAGCTTGTCAATTGCGCCAGTAGTAAAAAGTTGCTACAAAGCCAGGCATTACAGCTCTTCTCTATTTCTCTGCGGCAAAATAGCAAGCGCACGCTTGTGTGTGTCTGGTGAGGTTTTGTCGACTGTTATTAATTTCAGTCAGCAACGCAAAAGCCCAGTAAACGGTTCCCGGAACAGCGATTTCGCTGGCTTCCAAAAGTCCGGGACCGTTTACTGGGCTTTTGCTGTGTGATCGTGATCAACAGTGTACAATTTCGTTGACAGGCAATCCATTGCAGGTTCTAACCGCCCCATTTATTGACACTTGTTAGTGATGATCTTATCATCTAAGCACTTTTGGAGGCCAGCAGGATGAATGTATTATGACTGATCACCTGTTTTTTCATTTAAATATTTTTTGCAGTATTAAAGAAAGCTGATTTCGCGACGTCTTGCGAAATCAGCTTTCTTTTGATTTCACACCTTGGCCAGATGTTCTTTTACTCACGGAAATCTAGTTATTTACGCTAGATATTTGAGAAGACCACTCTTGACTCTCCCAGTCTGGGCGGCTCAAGAGTGGTCTGCTCTGTGACTAAGTAATAGTTGCTTATTGTTACGAGCGGATCCACTGCCGAGCTGATCGGTAATTTATAAGCGCTTATTAATTTATAGTAACAACTATACAAAGAACAATTTATGACAATGATTTTACAGAAAACAGCAGCAGCGGTCTTGCTTCCGATCATGGCCTTTGCCCTGTTTACCTTGCCGGCAGCGGCCTACGAGAACGATACAGTAACAGTAAAGGTTACTAACAGCGCCAATATCACTAACACAGCGATTTCAAACGCTTCTACTGGTGGCAACACGTCACGTGGTGGACGTGGTGGACGTGGTGGAGACGGTGGTAACGGTGGCGACAACGCAGGTACTGGCGGTGATAGCCAAAACACTTCACCAGGTGGCAGCTCAACTGATGCCGGTGAAGGTGGTAACGGCGGTAACGGCGGTAACGCTGACGGTGACGTAGATGGTCACGAAGGTGGACAAAACGCTGGTAACGGCGGTAACGCTGGTAACGGTGGTAACACTGGTAAAGGCGGTAACGGCGGCGACAGCAAGAACGGTGGTGAAGGTGGTAACACTGGAACTGGCGGTTCTGGCGGTAACGGCGGCAATGGTGGAGACGGTGGCGCAATCACTTCTGGTGAGGCGGTATCAACTTCACAAATCGCTAATGACGTTAATGGTTCAGACATCGAAGTCGTACGTGATGAAGACGGCGCTGACTGGGGTGACCTTGATGAAACTGAAGCTAAAATCGAAATAGAAAACGACAAAGCTGACGTTGACAACACTGCTCGTTCAGAAGCTGATTCTGGTGACAACACCTCAACTGGTGCTGACGCTGGAAACGGTGACGGTACGATGGGCGTTTCAGCTGGTGAAGTAACCTTAAGCTCAACAGACCAAAAAGTAATCACTGGAATCGGAAGTTCTTATACAGCTGACGGAGCTGGAAACGGTCACAACTTAGAGT
>CAYGTP010000033.1:0-7451 GCA_964352875.1 uncultured Candidatus Saccharibacteria bacterium | reverse complement strand
TGGTAGCAACGACTGCGAATGTGGCGCTGGCGACGGTGGCGACAGCATCAACGATTCTGAAGGAGGCGACTCTGACGGAGCTGGTGATGGTGGCGACGCTGGGAACGGTGGCGACGCTGACGCTAACGGCGACGACGGAGAAGAAGTTGACGGTTCACAGAACGCTGGTAACGGCGGTCGTGGCGGCGAAGGTGGCAACACTGCAGCTGGCGGCGACGGCGGTGACAGTGGAAACGCTGGCGCTGGTGGCGACACTGGTGCTGGTGGACACGGTGGCGACGGCCGAGATGGCGGTCGTGGCGGTAACGTACAAACCGGTAAAGCTGACGCTTGGAGCGAAGTGACTAATGTAGTCAATCGAAGCGTAACTCGGGTTGTACGACGCTAGTCGACAACTTGTGTGAGGAGTCTCTCTCAATCTGAGAGGGACCCTCTCCTAAGGCTGGGATAGACTCCTCGCCTTAGAGAGGGTTAGCGCCCATCATTATGATGATCAAAAACAAACCAATCAAAACTCTGTCCTTGCTTGTTTTTTTAACAATGTTTGGTACGGTGGTCCCAGTACTCGTATCAGCTGACGATACAGTTCGGGTGACAAACGCAGTCCACAGCTCCGCGAATAGCGGCGGCCAAAATGGTGCCAATGGTATGGCTGGGCCTGACGGTAAAGATGGGGTTGATGGTCAGTCTGGTCAGGCCGGTTCTTCTGGTCAATCTGGTCGCAGTGTTATACAAGGAGACAGTACCGCAACGATCAAAGTTGATACGGTGATTGATGGTGAGACTATCACACGTATTTCGACCGCGACCAGTGGCGGTGGATCTGTCGATTTCTCATCTGACGAAACCAATATGCCACTTATTAGCAATGATGTTACCAGTTCGACGACGGGGGCAACAGGTACTGTGTCTACGGCTGTAGCGAGCACAGCTACGTCGCCAACGTCGACAATGCAACAACTCATAACCGCTCTGGAGCAATTATTTGAATACTATGTCAATCTACTCTTCTAAATTTTTTTCAATCACGCAACAATTTGCGGCTACCTTGGCAATTGTGGGGTTGTTATTGAGCTCGGTGTCGACTACTGCATTTGCGCAAGAAGCTCCAGCAGCAGATCCAGCGCCAGAAAATACTGAACAAACTGAGTCTGGTGAACCAGAGAATGGTGGTGAATCAACTGACACCACAGGCGGCGAATCTGAGAGTGGTGAGGCAACTGAAAATGATGGTGGCAACGGGACTGACGGCCAAGATGCGGCAGCGACCGGTGAGGAGTCTGAAGACGGGGAAGCTGGAGATGATGGTACGCTCGAAGACAATAACGCTGGTCCCGAAGGGGCTGACGGCAGTACTGATGAGGATGGAGAAACTGGTACTAATCCTGAGGTAACTGAATCAGCTGACGGTGATACGCCCGGTGGTGGCGATGGGACTGATGGCACTACCGAGGAATCTGGCGTAGATGGCGAGGAGGGACAAACCACTCCAGCTGATTCGTGTGACGACATAACTACTTGTGGTGACGACACGACTGATGATACAGCTACTGATGATGGTGATCAGGGGAGTGAGGGTGACGGCGGTACTGACGGATCAGGTGGTGGTGCAGAAGAATCAGAAGAACCAGCTGAAGAGATTGATCCGATTACTGTTTACAGTGAGAACGCACTGGGTGATGACATGAACGGTGAAGATCCAGAAGATATTACCGGTAGTGTGGACGTGAACCGAGCGCGCGGGGCGTCAGTTGAAACTGGCGAAGCGACCGCGCAAGGTCAGCTCTACTCTGATGTAAACTCAGGTGATGTAAGAAGCGAAGTTGATCCGAATACTATCGGCGATTTAGATTTCTATACGTTTAACGCCACTGGGTCAAACGAAGCCACCGTTGATAATGTGGCTGCCATTATTGCTGATACGGGTAAGAATACCGCTGATTCTAGCGGTCGTTCTGATATTACAACCGGTGATGCGTACGCTGCACTCAATATTGCTAACGTAGTAAACACCAACGTAGTCAACTCAGACGGGTTTCTCTACCTAAAAAACCAAATCATTCAGCCTAATAGCTCCTTGGACCTAAGCGACTTTTTCTTTCCCGACCCAGACTCGGTCCTCGCCGCGGCTGATGATTGTACGCTTAGTTCCTGTATTGCTGAGGATATCAGATATAACTTTTCTCAAACTAATGATGCGGTGGTGATGAACAATGCCGCGATTGAGGCTGTATCAGGACAAAACAGTGCAGACGGTAATACCGCTGATATTTTCACTGGTAACGCGTACGGTGCGGCTAATGTGATCAATATTGTAAACACCAATGTTATTGATTCTAATTATCGGTTTCTAACGTTTAACGCCATGGGCGACCTGGACGGTGACTTATTGCTGCCAAACCAGGATTTGTTCACGGCGTTCTATAGTCGACCAAATGGTATGACGCAAGCTGAAGACGCTGAAGATGTCGTGATCTCTGCGTTGGCTACTAACAACGCTGACATTAACGACAATATTGATACCTTTGCAGAATCCGGTGCCAACATTTCTACAGCACTTGATGATGCTGCGATTGTGACTGGTAATGCTGACGCCGAGTCAAACATTCTCAATCGGGTCAATCAAAATATTTATGGTGGTGACTCGATGTATCTTTTGATTCGAGTCCATGGTTCGTGGACTGGTGAAGTTAAGGGATTGCCGGCAGGACTTGATTATATGTGGACGTCAGAAGGGGTACTCATTTACAACCCGGAGGGTGAAATTGCGCCATCTAAAATACTACGCTACGACATTGATTCATACGAAGCAACGTTTACTAATCAAAACGAAGTGTTGATTGATAACAACATTGCTATTGATGCTATTTCTGGGGAAAACGAAGTGACAGGGTTGATTGGTGAAGTGCGTACCGGTAACGCGGTGGCGAGTGCTAACGTCATGAACTTGGCCAATACTAATATTATCGGGACCAACTTCGCTTTGGCAGTTATCAATATCTTTGGTGACTTTAGTGGTGATGTGACATTTACACAATCTGATCTAACTCTCAGCGGTAGTATCTTGGAACTAGAACCATTTAACCCAGGAGACACCATTACCTACGAGTACACCGTTCACAACAACAGCACGCTCCCGGCGACTAATGTTGTGCTCGAGCAAGTCTTGCAAAATGCTACGGTCGATGGAACGGCGACGGCGCAGTCGGTGAATCTCGGTGATTTAGATCCGGGTGAGTCTGTCTCCACCCAGCTCACTGCTGTAGTAGACAGTGCGCTTGCCGCGGGTTCTACTTCGGTGAGAGCCGCCGCGGTGGTTAGTAGTGATGAGGGTGACATAAATGCTAGCGATAATTCATTGCTGTTAACCGCGTCAGCGACTGATTCGTCTGGGGATACTGACACTGGTGATACTGGATCAGATGGAGGAAACGATGATACGTCTGACACTGATGGGAGTGACACTTCAGGCTCGGGCAACAACACTGGCGGCAGTGGTGGAGGGAGTAGCTCGAGCGGTAGTGGATCTAGTGGAGGGAGTAGTTCAGGTGGTGGAGGTAGCTCAAGTGGCGGTGGGGGTTCAGGCGGCGGTGGAGGCAGCAGTAGCGGCGACGATCGCTCTTCGAATAAGTCTGACGTCAAGACAAAAGTTGTAGATCGCAGCGTTACAGAGGTTGACCCGACCAAACCTTCGCAGCTTGTATTGAGTAAAACAGCCGATGTGTCAGATGATGAACATGTTATGGCTGGTCAATCAGTCAATTACACGGTCACAGTGTTGAATAGAGGGGGGGCAGCATATAACGCGGTCTTGTACGACACGCTACGCAACCCAATTGATGCGGTAATGGATGAGCAGTCCTGGGAGCTCGGTACAATATTGCCAGGAGAAAAAATTACTTTGGCGTACACTACTACTTTTAGTGATAAAGCCCCAAGTGGTCGCTACACCAATACCGCGCATATTGCCGCGTATCGTTATCCGGAAGATACAGACGAGCAGAATAGGTTGCTCCAAGTCGGTGAGGCGGTTCATGTAATCAATATTGATGGAGTGGGAGTAGGGATTGGTAACGTAGATACAGTTGCATATTTCCCTGGTCTGGGTGGAAAACCGTCAGCCCTTATTTCGTGGGAAACGTCGACTTCATCATGGGGTGAAGTGTATTACTCGCCGCAGCGTGGTACCACTTCACCGTACAACCCAGCCGCTTTATACGCTGGTTATGATGCCAGCAGTGTCCGTTTCCCAAATCAAAATACTCGCCACTCCATGATTGTGACTGGACTGACTCCTGGTCAGACCTATCAATACCGCATTCACGCTGATACCGGTACAGATCAAGCGGTATCAAGTGAGCATACGTTCTCTGTTCCAGCTGTCGTAGCTCGTCTCCTACTAGATGGTTGGGGTGAATTGACACCTCGGATTGCTGGCGCTAGCTATACCGCACCTGTAACTACAACGCCTGCTGCACCGAGCTCGCCAACACCATTGCCGAGTAGCCCGCTCCCGGCTCCGTCACGCGTGCAGCCAGTAGCCGAAAGTGCAGTTCCGACTCCTGAGCCAGTACAGACACCAGTGGTGGCAGAGTCTGAAGAGACAGCGACGTCAGGCAGTAATGGTTTCTTTGGTACACTATTTGGTATTTTCCGCTAATCACGTCGCAGTTGCCTTATATAACCGAATATTGTACTGTTGCTATAACGTTCGCTGTGTAGTCAGTGATATAGGCTAGTTCTTTCGGTCTACCAACTTCTTTAAAGATTGTTGGATGCACTACTTTACTTTCCTAACTATTTATTATGAATCAAACATGCAGTTTAGTCGCACGGTTTAGTGTAGTAGTGATCAGTATGTCGGTCGTGTTTGGGTTGCTTGCGGTCGCTACTCTGGCCCAGGCCCGGGCGCCAGAGACGACTGAGGAAGCTGACACTGTCGTGTCGATTGAAAAAAAATTTAGTGGACCGGTGCCAGCTGGATACACGGCTGATCAATTCTCTTTTCAGATTACCGGTACTAGCGCGAGTGGTACCGCTGTCAGCGAAAATGTAACGCTGATCGCGTTTACCGACGACACCGCTGACAATACGGTAACCTTGCCGGTTGGTAGCTATACAATTACTGAAACTGGTCCAGTTGATTTTGTGCTGGCAGAATGGGTAATACAGTGGTCGGGTGACGCTTGTGTTAGTCAAACAGATGAAAGTACTACATTGACGGTTACACCGGAAGATGTTGGTGCTACCAACTTTGAATGTCGGGCTGATAATCAGTGGAAGCCAGACCATGACTCTGGAGATGATGACGACGATAACGGCGGCGGAGACGATGGTGATGGCGGCGGAGACGATGGCGATGGAGGCGGAAATGGAGACGGTGGTGATGGCGGCGGTGGAGACGGTGGAGACGGTGGAGATGGAGGGGGTGGAGACGGTGACAACACTGCCTCATCAACCTACCGCATTGAAGGGTATGTTTGGCATGACGCCAACGAAAATACGAACTGGGATGGCTTTTCAGACGATGACGATAATGCCACTACCTCAGAAGATGAACTTACCAGTTGGGTGGTCCAGATAACTAACGGTACCGAAGAATTCTCAACCACTACAGACGCGACCGGGTTTTATTATTTTGAAGTGCCGGCGGGTACTTGGACCATCGCTGAGGTACTACAGGATGGTTGGAAACTCATTACACCGACCTCTGGTGTACATGTAGTGACTGTACCAGAAGCAGTGGCGCAACAATCAGTCATTGAAACTCTGTGGGCGTATATGTGGCCAACAGCACACGCCGCGGTAGTTGCTACTTTTGGACCGTTTAACTTTGGTAATAATCAGACTAGTTCTGGCGGCGGCGACTCAAGTGATGATGGGTCAGACAGTAGTAGTTCTAGTGGTGGCGGTGGTGGTTCGCAACGCTTACAGTGTGAAGAATTTACTGTTCGCACTACCGCTATTGGGGATGAATTGACTTGGGAGACAGTGGGGGGTCGACAATTAATGATCACTGCCGATGGGGTTGAAATCTTTGCAACCAGTGACAACGCTGAGGTCAAGAACGGTTCGTACCAAGCGGTCGGGTCGACAGCCGATTCGTTTACTTTGACCGTTGAGCGCGGTTCTCGCAGCGATACCTGTAGCTTCCAAAAAAGTGACGGTAGTGGAAGTGGCAGTGGCGCTCCGATTCCACAAGTACTCGGAGATCAAACTACTGTCGTGCCGGTTGGCGCACCACTTACAGGTCACGGAGGTGCCGCGCCACAATCACCGATGGTGTCATTGTCAGGACTACTACTCTTGATCAGTATCGCTACCTTGTGGTGGACCCGTCGCCCAGCTCGTAGCTGAGGGAGTGACGTGTGAGATAGTATGATGAGCGCACTAAAGGGATTGCGACCGCAGATTAGACTGTTGGCGGCATTTGTTTGTGGGGTGGCAGTCAGTATTTTGCTGGGTAGTTTCGCTCAACAGATGTATCGGTATGTGATCCTGCAACCATCAGACATGACTTCGGGTTCTGATTTGCCAGACCAAGCTGAGGTGTCAGCACTATCATTTTCTCGGCCTACGCAACTAATTATTCCCGCTATTGACTTAGCAGTACCCTTTGGTGAACCCCTTGGTCTCAATCCTGATCAGACAATCATGGTGCCTGACTCTTATGAATCGGTCGGATGGTACCAATATGGACCAACCCCTGGTGAACTTGGTCCGGCTGTTGTCTTGGGACACGTCGATTCGTATGAAGGACCAGCAGTTTTTTATAATCTTAGGCAATTAACGCCGGGTGACGAGGTGTTGATTACTCGCGCTGACGGAGAGACAGTCACGTTTATTGTGACTGATATTAAAGAGTATGCCCAGTCACAGTTCCCGTCAGCTATGGTATACGGTGACACTGATCATGCTGCGCTGCGATTAGTTACTTGTTCAGGTTTGTATAATCACCACACGGCTCGCTATAGTCACAATACAGTGGTGTTTGCAGAATTAGCCTCAGCCTAGGTCGTTAAAGTGACCAGTTGCCGTTGGCACGGAGGTCAAAGGCTCCAGCGGCTGAGAGGGCGCCAGCAGCCCGGGCGTGACCAGCCAGCGCAATCATCAGTGCGTTGTCAGTTGAGAGGCCAGGACCTGGGAAATAGACTTCGAGGTCAGGGTGAGTGGTCAAGAAATAGGATTGGAAGAGCGTTTTGAGATATGGACTGGCACTTACTCCGCCACCAACGATGATAGTCTTTGCAGTATGTTGCTCAACCGCAGCCGCTGTTTTTTTGGTCAAGATTTCTCCCACCACGTCTTCGAAGTCGCGAGCCAAGGCGGCCATATCGCTTGCCGTTAATTGTTTGTCGGCTATTGCGTAGCGTACCGCAGTTTTGAGTCCAGAAAACGAAAAATCTAAATCACCCGAATGGAGCATGGGGGTTGGGAGGGTGGCGTAGGGC
>CAYGTP010000032.1:0-8377 GCA_964352875.1 uncultured Candidatus Saccharibacteria bacterium | reverse complement strand
GTTTGGGACGTGCATAAGTACGTACTTATGCACGTCCCAAACTCTTCAGATGTTTTGTTTGTATACAAATGCGTCTGAAGTGAGCTAAGAGGTGTGCTGAAATCAGAAAAAGCCGTGGCGTTTCTGGCGCACACGGCTTTTTCTGATAGAGAAAGAACTAGGTTGGTCTATTGACCGAAAAATTGCAATTTCGTGCTGAAATACGTCAACACGAAGTGGCTATCGTACTCCTCTCTGCCGGGTTTGTGAAGTGGATAGTGATTGGCGGTTGAGATTATGGCTCAGTTTGTTAGTATCAGCCCATTACCCGGTAACGATACACCGTATGAATGGAGTCTTAGCTACTACCACCGATAGATTATTGCACTATATTCCAGAAGTTCTGGTTAACATCCCGTATCTTGGCAGCCTTGATATCACTGCCTATGTCGCGGCGGCCGTACTGTTTCTTGTGCTTACTGGGCTTTTTGCATTAATTCAGAAAATTGTTGTGGTGCAGTTGCAAAAACTATCTACCAAAACCACGACCGATCTTGATGACGTGTTGATTGCGGCCATTGCCGGTATCCGGTCGTGGGTTTATACGCTGGTTGCTTTGTTTGCTTCGTTGCAGTTGTTTAGCTTCGGAGAAACGATAGACATGCTGATGCTGGGGGCAGTGCTTGCAGCAGTTGTCTGGCAGGGAATCGAAATTGCCGGGCAGTTTGTGGCGTATGGCGCGAAGCGATTGGTAGAGAAAGATGAAGATGGTGACGGGGAAGTAGATCCAAATGCCGCTACGGCATCAAATATGGTAAAGCTCTTAGCTAAGATTGTGCTCTGGAGTTTGGGCGGGCTATTTATCCTTTCTAATCTTGGCATTGAAGTCACGTCGTTGATTGCAGGCTTGGGGATTGGGGGGATTGCGGTGGCGTTTGCGCTTCAGGGCATTCTGTCTGATCTCTTTGCGTCCTTCTCACTCTACTTTGACAAGCCGTTTCGGGTTGGTGACTACATCGTCATTGGAACTGACGCCGGAACGGTAGAACATATCGGACTTAAGTCCACGCGGTTGCGAACCCTCCAAGGCGAAGAGTTGGTTATCAGTAACGCGGAGCTAACCACTGCCCGCGTGCATAACTTTAAGAAGATGGCTGAGCGGCGGATTGTAGCGCATATTGGCATCACGTACGAAACACCACTCGAAAAAATTAAGCGTGTGCCGGACATTGTTACAGCAGCTTTTGATGCAGTGAAGGGTGGCCGATTGGATCGGGTGCACTTTACTACGTTAGGAGACTTCTCACTCCAGTATGAGATTGTGTATTACGTTGAATCAGCTGATTACGGAGAATTTCTCGCCATTCAGCAAGCCTTCAACTTTGAGTTGATGGAACGCTTGGCCAAGGAATCAATCGAGTTTGCCTACCCAACTCAGTTGATCTACAACAAAACAGCGTAGGGGAGGAAAGGTAGAGACACCAAAGCGCGGCGCCGTAGGCGCCGCGCTTTGGTGTCTACCGACTCAATTCCCGCGTCAGCGTCTCGGAGAGAAACGGTACTAATGTTTGGTTAAATATCTGCGCACGGTACGCCAAGTCCCCGGTCATGAGTTCGCGCAATTGGAAACTGGTTTCAGCTTGAATCGTGCGATTGATGTGCGAAAAGGTGATAGCTCGAAGACTACCAACCCCGTCACTCGCAGCTCCCTTGGTTGATACCATGCCAATGACCTGCCCCGCTTCATTAAGGACTGGACCACCGGAGCTCCCTCGTTCACCGACCGCTGAGCCACGAATAGAAAATACATCAGCCAGATTAGAATCAAAGGTAAATAATTCAGCAATGGTGGTGTCAGCAGATTTGGGAACGAGTCCATTACGAGCTACTTCAGCGGTGAGCTCTTCGGCCGGGAAGCCAAGTACGGTCACCTCACTGTCAGTAGCACTGCGCTCCAATAGCGCTTCAGTAAATTGGAGACTCGGGAAGCGGGCGGGGGCTGGTTCGGTACCAACGCTTGATTTTACGTAGAGTAGCGCGTAGTCACGTTCACCGGTGCCACTTGGTTCAGTCGCGTCAATTAGCGCAGCGTGTTCCAAAATCCACGCCGGTGATATGTAGAGCAGTTCGGCTGTGTACCGGGCGACCGCTGGGTTACCCATACGGACGACACACTCGCTGTTACCGCCGCCAGGAATGTCATCAAGCAGCAAAAACTGCGCGACATGGGCATTGGTAATGATGACACCGCGTTCACTGATAAAAAAGCCGGTGCCGGTTCTCGCGTGGCGTTTGGTTTCGGTTTCGTACTCACAATAAATGTTCACCAAAGCCTCCATAGGGTCGGTTGGTGGTGGCGTGCTGGTAGCAGATTGGCTGCTCGCTACGCTCGCAGCCTGATACTGACTATTACGGAGCAAGATATCAGGAATCAATCCACCCCGTTCATAGGTTGTGCCAAGGGGAATATACTCATGGGTCACTTCAGTGGAGGTTGCACTCGGAGTTGGAACAGAGAGGTACGTACTTGGAGTATGGGTCGGCAAGTCAAACCAAACAGTCAACTGGTCAGCTACTACGGTAGTCAACGACAAGTATCCCGCTAACAAACCAATCACTATATCTCCCAACCAAGAACTCATACGTGGCGCTAGTATAGCATGGGCTTATGAATGGCCCTGATTGAGAGCTTCGAGTATGGCGATACCGAGCGTTTGATGAATTGTGATCAGTCGTTCGGGGAGATCAGCGAGAGGGAACCATCGCAAGTCAGTGAGGTTATTGCCCGCTACGGGTGTGCCCGCTTGGTAGTGCGCAAGATACAGATCGGTCCGGATGCCGTCGGATTCGCCGTGGTAGCGCCAGTCGGCGATCTGCCAGTCACCGAGGTGCTCTTGGATGGGTGCGGTAATTGGCCCGCACTCTTCCGTGATAGCACGCATGGCGGCGTCCTGGCGGCTGTGATCGGTCGGCTGAGTAAAATTACCCGGCAAACGCCACTGATCTCCATCTTCAGTTTTTTGACCCAACAGGATTTGAGAATGAGTCGTGTCTACAATCCCGATATCAACGGTTGAGAAATCAATCGGTGGTCGCGCCATCACTCCAGCGATCCAGCCGCGTCGAAAATCTTTTGAACCATCTGTTATAGTCTGTTTAATTTCTTCCCGCACTTCGGTACCTGTTGGCGACGGTACAGCCGGGATTTCTTTGACTGGAAATTGCCCGGAGTAATAGCTTTTAAACCCGTCGCGAGAGCAGTACAAGGTCACGTCGTGTTGGGGGAATTGACTAAGGAGCATAGTGTCGAGAGTTGCGCTCCAGTGGGCATCTGATGGATGGTCAGGGAGTAGCTCAATCACCGCCAGAGTAGGAAACTCTTCCGCCAACATAGCAACGCGCAGGTGCCCTGGCAGCGGATTTTTATGTGTCGGGAGCAGGTCACGGTGGCCGAGTAGTACCACGGCCGTGTCGTTTTCTTTGAGCGCCAGATTAATAATATGATGATGGCCACTGTGTGGTTCATCAATCTGAATCCGACAAATCACAACACCAAGAGTAGAGGACATGGTGGTGATTGTATGAGGAAGTGTTCAGGAAGTAAAGGTTTTGTATTTTATGTAAACAATGGATATTTTGAGAGAATTTGCTATACTCTGGCTCAATTGCGGGTGTAGTTTAGTGGTAAAACAGCTGCCTTCCAAGCAGCGGTCGGGAGTTCGATTCTTCTCACCCGCACAGCCAATAGAAATGCCGTCCTTTCGGACGGCATTCCTATTGTTTGCTGTGCGGAGTGAAGAAAGTGCCTTACGGCACTTTCGTGAAGAATCGAAGCTGTTGCCTGCGATTTTGGAAAAATCGTGACAACGGGTACTGAAACTGTAAGTTTCGATTCTTCTCACCCGCACCTTATTTACCCATTTTCCACAGCGCTTCAAAAAAACTACGATAACTTTCGGCTACGTGCTGATTATGTACGTACATGCTGGCGGGAGGGTCAGTAAATATGTAGGTCCCAAAAATCTGCGGAAAAACAGCAATATTGACAGTACCAGTGAAATGATGAGGAAGTAAACGAAACGAAAATAGTGGGGACTGACGCTCAGTTAGGTTACGACGCTGTACTTCTGAACCAACGTATCGGATACAAATCTCTCTTTTCTGTCGGACGAAATCGTGCTCGTTCATATGTTCACCCATAACGTGCCAAAACTGATCGTTTTCCCCACTGATAATTAGCAGTTCACTTTGTTTGGGTGTTTTGGAAATCATGGCAAGTTCTGTCGCTACAAACTCAGCTCGTCCAAGGGTCATTTGTAGTTGGTCAGACAGATTAGTGGTATGGAGATTTTCTAACTGAGTGATTGATGCTGCCAGTTTGTCTCTTGTCTCGGAGACTTGCTTAAGAAAAAGTTGTGGCGATCGCGCTGTGTAACGAGCCCGTTGGTTGATAGTTGTTTTATCGACCAGCTGACGTGTCTCTAATTCAGCTAAGGCACGGTATACCAACTGACCGTGCAACTTACTTTTCCGAGACAAGGCGGCAATCCCAGTTTGTCCGAGCGTGAGTAGGGCCAAATACACCCGGGCCTCGTTCTCCGATAGGCCGTTATTAATTAGCACATCGATAAGTTTTTTATCACTAGTTTGTGCAGATTTGCTCATACAGGCTGCATGAAAGTGTTTTTATATAACACTTTACTGTCACCACATTGTGGTGACAGTAAACATACTGTACGGTACATTTCTTTTTAGAGCAAGCCCACGGTGGACTTGCAAATAGGAGAGGAAAAGAAGATGAATAGAAAGCTATCACTGATGAGCTTGACCGTTTGGGCCCCATGTATCGTGGTTACGGTCGGTGCCGTTATGGCGGGCTGTCCGTTGACTGTGGCACTGCTTTTCGGCGGAGCGGCGGGTTTTGCAGTCTTGCCGTTGGCTACCTACTGCCACAAAGAGCAGTGGTGGAAGAGCCGGAAGTACTGGGACTTTCAGCTGGGGCTGTTGTGTATGGCACTGATAGTTATTGTTGCTGCGGTCTTCATACTGTCCACGGCCGCACCCGCTGGCGCTTCGGCGCCAGCTTTTTTGCACAGCAAAACGCACCCGGCTGCAGGGTGCGTTTTACGTTTGTGATGGGAAATAGTGAGGTGTTTTCGCATCCCACTATTCATGTGCAGCGGTGTTAAGGGAGACCTTAACACAATACCTCCGCTACCCTTACATTTTAGCATGACTCTGTTTGCCTGATAAGGTATAAAAAACGGGGACAGGGCGGGGATAGGGTCTGGATAACAAAAGAGCGATGCCGTAGGCATCGCTCTTTTGTTATCGTTGGTACGGTGATTATTTTACTGCTTCCTTCAATGCTTTTGCAGCACGAAACTTTGGTACACGCATAGCTGGTACTGGTACTTCTTCACCAGTTCGAGGGTTGCGGGCGGTGCGAGCGTCACGCATCTTGGCTTCGAAAATTCCGAAACCTGCAATCGATACTTGTACGCCGTCCTTGAGTGCGCCGGTAATGTTTGCAAAAACCATTTCTACTGCGCGCTCCGCGTCAGCTTTAGTAGTTCCAAGCTCTGCGTGTACTTTATCGATGATGTCTGCCTTGTTCATAGACTGAAATTGTTATGTTCTAAGGTTTGCTAATGCGTGCGGAGCGTGGAGGCTCTGCACAATGCCGTTGTCTGGCTTGTTGGTATTATATAGCACCATATTTTCCCTGCAATCGTTCTCAAGTGATACTTTGTGTGTTGTAGTGTTTTTTGGCAGGTGTGCGTGGTATGATTTTCGGCATGTCAAAAATCGCTATTCAAGGGGTTGCCGGCTCATTTCATGATCAAGCGGCTACAACATTGGTGCCAGAAGCGAGCATTGTTGAGTGTGTCACTTTCAAAGATGTGTTTGATGCGGTCACTTCCGGACAGACCGAGTACGGTGTAGTAGCGGTCGAAAATAGCCTGCACGGGTCTATTAATCCGGTCTACCGCTTGCTCGACACCAACAACCTATGGGTGATGGGTGAGACGACCATCAATGTAGAACAATTTCTGATTGGTTGCCAAGCAACTACCGTACCAGAATTAAATCGAGTCGAAGCTGAGGTCCGTACTATGTTCCCGGCCTTTGCCCAGTGCGAGTTATGGTTGAGTGAACAACTCCCGCTTGCCCAACGGATTGAATTATATGACACCGCGTTTAGTGTGCAGTCAGTGGTAGACGAAAAGAATCCGCTGTGTGTAGCCATCGCGGGTAAATACGCAGCTGAAGTATACGGGGGAACAATCATCGCCGGCCCCATTAATGACAACGCCAACAATCACACCCGGTTTGTATTATTAACCAAAGAGAAGCAGCCAGCCAAAGCCGCCAATCGTACCTTGCTCATCATGACCACCGGTCACACCGAAGGGTCCTTGTATCACGCGCTGGGCGCTTTTGCTGACGCGGGAATCAATCTCTCCAAGCTCGACAGTCATCCAATTGCCTCAGATACGCGTCGCTACGCTTTTTATATTGATATTGAAGTTGGCGTTGATACACAAGAAGCGCAAACGGCGCTTAAAAAACTAACGGAGTTAGGGTGTGAGGTAAAAGTATTGGGGAGTTACCAGGTGGCGTAAGTGAAGCTGAGACAAGCGAAACCGCGGCAGGACTTAGGAGTCGGTGCCGCGGTCGGGGTCAAGCTGGGGGAACATAGCCTTCATCGACGTCCCCCAGAAACCGAAGGGGGACATATCGTAAGCCCCAATCGGGTCGCGAGCGATCTCCGCCGCCATCAGCAACCACATTGTCATCGGGTTGAAAAATGGCAATTGCTTTGATGTGTTGAAACACTCACTTG
Source organism: uncultured Candidatus Saccharibacteria bacterium (assembly GCA_964352875.1). Taxonomy (GTDB): domain Bacteria; phylum Patescibacteriota; class Minisyncoccia; order Phycocordibacterales; family UBA918; genus OLB19. The sequence continues at coordinate 1,551 of CAYGTP010000032.1, read as the reverse complement.
GCTTCACCGCAACTCTCCTCTAGATGGGTATAATCGCACCATACGCCTGATATTGGTTTTATGCAATGGGCAGTGGACGAACAGTAATAAAAATACCGCTTGGCAAGACGTCGTGTTCAAACCAGTCCAGACATATTGAAAGTATCCGCGGGGCAGAGTGCCGGCAGGAGTTTGTAGTCGTCGGAGCGTGCGAGAAGTATGTCTGGACTGGGTTGGGCTCAGGGAGTAACCGTTGCTTACTAGCGAGCGTAAGACACTACGCGCGTCTCTCGAATCACATGCACTTTGATTTCACCCGGGTAGCGCAACTGCGCTTCGATGTTGGTAGCAATGGTGCGCGCCAAAGCGTGCGTTTCAAAGTCGGTCATGACTTCAGGATTCACCAATACTCGAATCTCACGCCCGGCTGCAATTGCAAAAGCTTTTTCTACGCCCGCTATTTCAGTAGCGATAGCTTCCAAGTCTCCAAGGCGTTTGATGTAGTTTTCGAGTGAATCGCGCCGTGCACCAGGTCGGCTACCAGAAATAGCATCACAGACCTGCACGATGATACTCTCTGGCGTTTCGTACGGGTACTCTTCGTGGTGGGCGCGCATCGCGAGGATTACCGCTTCGTCGACGTCGTACTTTTTAAGAATTCGAATACCAATTTCGACATGAGTGCCCTGCACTTCATGGCTCACCGTCTTGCCGATGTCGTGCAAGAGTGCTCCAGCCCGAGCCACGGCGATATTGGCCCCCGTTTCTTCCGCAATGATAGCGGCCATGTTGGCCATTTCAACTGAGTGCCACAATACGTTCTGACCGTAGCTGGTCCGGAAATGCAAGCGACCAAGGATTGTGATGAGGTCGGGATGTAGGTTTGGTACGTTGGCTTCAAAAGCGGCCTTCTCACCCATTTCTTTCACCATCTTTGATACTTCTCGGCGGGCTTCTTCAACCACTTCTTCAATCCGAGCCGGTTGGATGCGACCGTCTTTCATGAGTTTCTCAAGCGCAACACGGGCGATTTCACGACGAATCGGGTCAAAAGAAGAGAGGGTGATGTAGCCAGGGGTATCGTCAATCAGTACATCAACACCGGTAATCCGTTCAAAGGTCCGGACATTCCGACCTTCTTTTCCAATCACCTTGCCCTTTAGATCTTCGCTCGGGAGCTCGACGTTAGCCGTCATGAGGTTTGGTTGCAGCGTGTTGCCGACCCGATGAATAGCGGCCAAGAGCAGATTTTGTGCTCTAGCTTCATAGACATCACTGCCAGCCAGTTCAATTTTACGAATAGTGTGCACCAGATCTTCGGCTCGGTCGCGTTCAATTCGGTCTACCAACTGGGTGTAAGCTTCGTCTGCAGTTAAGCCAGCGACTGCTTCTAGTTTGGCATCAATTTCTCCAACTCGTTCGTCGAGTTTGGCTTTAATCGCTTTTACCTCATCAATCTTGGCTCGGACCGCTTCGGTCTCTGAGTCGATATCAATTTGGCGGTTATCTAAAAGCTCCTCGCGTTTTTCAAGACGAGTTTCTTTATGGTTGAGTTTTTCTTCAGCTTCCTTG
>CAYGTP010000031.1:0-10232 GCA_964352875.1 uncultured Candidatus Saccharibacteria bacterium | reverse complement strand
CAGACCGAACTTCCATGGCTGAGGATGATATTTCACCCCCGGAAAAAATCTTCCCGTTGCTTGATAAACATGCGACCAATGATGGTTGTAATAACCAAGCTGCATAATTATTCGCGATTTACTCACATTGGATACTTCGTTATAATTAAATTAAGCACCCGGGTCAGATTGGAGGAATAACAATGACCGAGTTCTTCAAGCAGACGGTCGAGATGCCGGTATGGGTATTGATCTACCTGTTCTTTCACATCATGTGGATACGGGATTCTACCCGATGGTTCGTCGAGACCGTACCGAGTCGGACGGTCCATTCAGTCAGCGACCTCACGGAACATGAGCGATTCATGCTGGCGATCTTCGGACCACCAGCTATGTGGATCTGGTGCCTCGTCACTTCGCTCGTGCGAGTGGTGAAAACGTGAATGCACAACGGGCCCTGGGCCGGACGATCTAGTCCGGCCCTTTTCTTTGGTAGCTAAAGACTCATGAACGCATATCTGATAGATTCAAAAGAATGATCAACGACGGGGCATTTCAGCGACATCTCCAACTCGTTCAAAGAGTATACGAACGACTGGTAGCAGAAGGAAAGTTTGATCAACTACCACCCTCGGAATCTGGGAAAGACGTAAGGTCGTCCTCCTAGGTAGGGTTTACATAAATCAGACAGAGCAAGAAGCCTTTGATGCTTAAAATTAGTTGTTTTTGATGTCTAGTAGGTAAAATATATCAGGTGCCACCACCAGGAATCGAACCTAGATCTAGAGTTTAGGAAACTCTTGTTTTATCCATTAAACTATAGCGGCAAACGTGCTGGAATACTCTAGCACAAACAATTTGAATATAGTAAATATGCCAATCGATTGATATATTAGGAATGTTTTTCACTCAGCTCATTGAGCCATTGCCATCTCCCTTTACCCATTGGAGGCATGCCGAGTCTCAGAATCGATTCAATATCCTGCCAGATTTCTTTCTGTATCTTTTTATTTTGACATAATGCAACCACCTGAGCATATTCGCCACGATGATATCGCTTTCTCATTTGTAATACGGTGGCAGTACTCAGCTTTAACGTCTGAGCGATACGGTAGGCTGTAACGCCTTCATGAAGAAGATAGATTGTGGCAACCCGTTTGCCTAACATCAATTTTTCTTCTTGGCCCAACAATTCATTGAGTACCGCTTGGACCGCTGATTGACTGTCTGCCAATAGTAACGTGCTGACCAAACGATTATTAACTGTCTTAAGAGCTTGATTAGAAAGCTTGTATTTTGATATCCGTGCCATAAATATATCAATCGATTGATATATTTAGTGTAGCACGGTTGATAAATCGACCATGAGTTTGTTACGTAACATGTTACGTAACAGTGATAATCGTACGTAGCACAAAAGCGGCGTGGGCTTTAGCCCACGCCGCTTTTGTGCCTCTGGCATAGAATTATTGTTGGAGTAATTCTTTCACCTTGGCTTCATCAAACCCAACCACCACATCATCCCCAATCCGGATGACTGGTACCCCCATCTGACCAGTCATTTCGATCATTTCTTGTCGCTTTTCTGCATCAGCTGCCACATCGATTTCGGTATACTCAACGTTGTTTTCCTTAAAGTAGTCCTTGGCTGCATTGCAGAAGTGACAAACTGGGGTGCTATAAATCGTTACTTGGCTCATATATATGAAATGTTATATCAATTTAGTATACGGAGCAGTATACCAATTTCTTACCAAAACTGATACCACGGCTTTTCTACGACGGCCGGAGGGGGCGTAGGTTCAGCTTCCACCACATCATCGAGAATAATCACCACTTGCTCACCTTCCCTGGTTACATCAAAATTCTTACGAATCTCCGCTTCTACTCCCCGTTCACCCTGTAGTTCATCTACCCGGGTCTCGAGCAACTCTTTGCGCACCTGGAGCGCGGCCTTTTCGGCTTCTATGGCTTGACGCCTGGCAGTCACATCGCGTTCAACGGTATAACGTTCATAGACACTGATTCCGAGCCATATACAAACACCGACCACCAGCACCAAGGTAATTGGTGACTGCAGAATAACTTCCATTGTCCGTTTTTTCTTTAACCGAGACATGTGGTAATATTGTAGCACCCGAGGGGCATGTCTATTTTAATAATCGCTCCGCTCGTTTTCCTAGGTCACACTATGAGTTTTCTATATCACAAACGTACAAAGACAGCCATCAAATGGGTTTGGGGCGCTATCGCCATTATTATCATCCTCAGTATGATATTTGCCTTCTTCTTTACTGGCGGCGGACTTGGATTTTAAGCCTTGACATATTATTTCTTATATGATTATCTGCATTTAGAACCGGGGTCTTATTGCTACCCCTTCGGACCACGCGGGCGTCTGCGTGAAAAGGTTCAGGGTGCAAATAGTGTTCGACATGTTTGCACCTTCGCCGGGATTGGGACCCCGGATGAATAGCCCGATGGCGGCCAGGGCCGTCGTGCAAAAAAAAATGGCCGGTACACAAATGTATACGGTCATTTTCTTTTAAAAGCTACGTTTACTCGCTTTTAACCATTTTCATAAAGACTTCTTGGGGTATATGTACCTTCCCGGCTCCCCGCTCTAACATCTTCTTCTTGCCTTTCTTTTGGTTCTCTCGTAGTTTCATTTTGCGGGTGATGTCACCGCCGTAGAGATGCGCGGTCACGTCTTTGGACATCGCGGAAAGTTTCTTACCAGCGATAATCTTACCCCGAGCTCTGGACTGGATTTTTAACACAAACTGCTGGCGTGGCATCGTGTCGTAGAGTTTGTCTACTACTGCCCGCGCATCAGTCTCAACCCGCAGACTCCCTACTACGCGGGAAAACGCTGGCACCACTTCTTCGTTTACCAAGACATCCAATCGTACGACATCAGCGTCACGCATTTCAGCAATTTCATACGACAGTGAGGCGTACCCGCTCGTGGCATTTTTTAGTTTGTCGAAAAAATTGCGCATCAACTCACGGAGTGGCATTTCAATTGAAATCAGGTTACGACCATCACCAAACACTTCAGTATCAAGAATCATCGCTTCGTGTTCATATAGTAAGGTCATGGTATTACCGAGATATTCTGGTGGCAACATAATTTGACCCAAGACCCATGGTTCACGGATCTTGATATTACTCCCATGCTCAGGAAACCGAGATGCGGCGTAGACTTCTTCGACTCGTCCATCACTATGCGTCACCTCATACACAATCGAAGGTGCGGTAATGATGATTTCAATATTAAATTCCCGGCGCAACCGCTCGGTCACAATCTCCAAATGAAGCATCCCCAAAAACCCACAACGAAACCCTCGGCCCAGTACGCCTGAAGATTCTTCTTCGTACGAGAGTGACGAGTCGGACAGCTTGAGCCGATCAAGTGCCTGCCGCAACATGGTAAAGTCATCCTGACTTTCCGGAAAAACTGACGCCCACACCACTGGTTTTGGTTCCATGTATCCCACCAACGCCCCGCCCGCGTTCTTGGTACGCGTCAGCGTATCACCGACATTAGCGATACCTGCCTCTTTAATACCGGTTACGATATAGCCAATTTCTCCCGGTGTTAATTTGTCAGTTGGTACTTCGTTTGGCATCAGCGTCCCGACTTCAAGCGCGGTAAAGGAGTGTTTCCCAGCCACAAAGGTCAGCTCATCCCCTTTTTTCACTTCCCCATCAAACACGCGCATATAGACAATAATCCCGCGGTGATTTGAATATTGAAAATCAAAAATCAGTCCACGGTAGGTGTCGACTTCAGCTTTGCGTGGTGACGGGACCCGCTCACAGATTGCTTCGAGCAAATTCGGCACCCCGTCGCCTGTCTTGCCCGAAACCAACAAAATTTCTTCGCGCGTACAGCCCAAAAGCCGCATCACTTCTTCACCAACTTCATGTGGTCGAGAGTGCGGTACATCAGTCTTAGTTAAAACCGGGATGATAACCAAGCCTTGATCTTTAGCCATTTGGAGGGTCGTCAACGTTTGCGCCTGGATACCCTGCGTACTATCAACCAGCAGTAACACCCCTTCAACCGCTTTGAGGGCCCGCGAGACTTCATACGAAAAATCAATGTGCCCCGGCGTATCAATCAAGTTCAAAATAAAATCAGCGTCACCGTGTCGGTATTTCATCCGAACCGGCTGCATCTTGATTGTAATTCCCCGTTCGCGCTCTAACTCCATTGAGTCAAGCACCTGATTCTTCATCAGGCGAGTTTCCACGGTTTTGGTGTATTCGATCATCCGGTCAGCCAACGTAGACTTACCATGGTCAATATGAGCAATAATTGAAAAGTTACGAATTTCCATAGTCGTGCCGCCTACTCTACAGTACCTTGACCAAAATGTCAGGTAACCCTGACTATTATTAAAGATGTAAAATACTAAAACGCAACCTTGTTACAGCAATTCTTTCTGCGGAGCAACAATATCAGTCTTAAACAGCTTGCCTTGGAAGGAACGATAGGTTTCTTCGAGCTCGTTCGATCCAAGTAATCTATAGGCAAGAATGACTCCAGTCAGTCCGGCCAAGCCTGCCAACCCTCCTTGCAGAAAAATTCCAATAAACGTATTAGGGTTAATCCCCGCTACAATAAAATTAAGCGTGACGTACGCAGCAATCCCTCCCACCACAGCGGCCATACTTGCTTCACCAATATTACGGAGCAGACCCCCAAAGTACACACCGAGGGCGCGATTGGCCATGAGACACAGTAGTACAGCTTGGAGCAGCAGGGCAACCGTGTACCCAAACGCCAACGCCAAAATCTCCGTCCCTGGTACATCGACGACTCGGAAACTCACTTCTAAAAATGTGCGTACAGTGGGTGAGGTCGTAAATAAATCTAAAACAGCATACGCAGTCCCTACACTAGTCACCGAGCCAACAGCGATGGCATAAAACGGTAGTCTGGTATATCCTCCAGCATAAAATGCTCGTACCAAGAGCAAGCTCATAGCATGAGCAGTCAATGAAATAATGAGTAGCGCTAATACCGCTGCCGTCAAACGAGTATCTTCCCAATTAAATGCCCCGCTTCCCAACACTACCCGTACTAATTGTGCGCGCAAGACAATACTGAGCACTATCGCCGGCACCGACCAAAATATAATATGTTTGCAAGCCACGAGTACATGATCACGAAACTTCACCAATTCACCTTTCGACCAAAATTCTGACAACGTCGGAAACGCTGCTACCGAATAACTCACCCCAATGATCGCCAACGGCACTGACTGAAGGTTATAACCAAACTGAAATACTGCCACCGAACCAACCGTCATCGTGCTCGCCATCCCAACCAAAATCAGCAAAACAATTTGATTTAAAGACAAGGTAATGGCCCGAGGGATCGACGTACGCAACACCGATCCAATCTCCGCCCAATTGAAGCGCCCAATCCACGAAAACGAAAGATTACTCGCTCGAACCAGCGGCCACTGAATCAGCATGTGCCCAATTGCCCCCAACACCACTCCATACGCTAATCCAGCTAGACCAACTAGCGGATATAAAACTACCACGCCAAAAATTATGCCGAGGTTGTAAATAAGTGGACTGATTGCGTACAGTACAAACCGATGATTAAGCTGTGTCACCACACCAAAGAGACTGGATATTCCTAGGAAAAAAGGTTGTAACAATAAGATACGTAACAACAGTACTAACTGCTCACTCTGTTCAGATAAACCCGGAAACAACCACATTACAAAGCTTGGTGCCAAGACAAACAGCACTACTGCGGTTACTATGTACACTAGTAAAAAAAGCGTGAATACTTGACTCAATAAATCTCTCGCTCTGCTTGACTCGTTGATTGACATATGCCGACTCACAAACGGAATCAACACATACACCGACAACGTGGACGCAAACAGCACATACATCAAATCAGGGACCCGAAACGCAGCGTAGTAGACATCGAGTTCATACCCGGCGCCAAATTGATGGGCCAACAATCGATCCCGGATCAATGCTAGCATTTGTGAACCAAACGCCAACAGCGCCAAGACGTAGGCGGCTTGATGTAACCCGCGGATCTCTTTGTAGACCAATTGTATAACCCGGGTAACCATTCTCAGTGATTACTCTCCCGCTTCGTCTGGTGTGACAGCGTCTTCGAGCGACGGTTCGTCTAACGACGCATCTGTCTCGGTTGGGGCTGCTTCGGTATCAGGAGCTGATTGGTCGGCTTCGATCGGAACAGTATTTACAGAACTAAGTAAGTCAGAGTCGGGGTCGCCTTCACTAGTTACCGAATCACCGTTGTCAGATGCAATCGGTTCTTCGACGACGGCTGGTATCGTTTCAATCACTGAACCAGTTTGGATTTGGTTAATGAGATTAATCACTTCAGTATTGTTTGGATTGAGTGACGCAACCACCTCTAGCTGTGTCACCGCTTCTTCGGCTCGACCGACTTCGACATACGCTAGTGCCAAGAAATATCTGGCATTGGCATAGTTAGGGTCAATGGCAACCGCTCGCTCAAACGCCGCTATGGCCCCGGCAGTATTCTGCTGTGACGCAAGTAGTACTCCAAGCTGATACTGACGAGCTGGGTTATTTGGTTCCAGTGCGATAGTTGCTCTGGTCGCCTCGACAGCGGAGGCAGTATTCCCTGTCGCAATATCAAGCTGCGAAAGGAAGTAGTAGGCATCAGTATAGTTGCGTTTTAGTCTAGTGGCTTCAGTTACTTTTTCCCGGGCCGCAGCTACGTCACCTGTCCGCGACAATAACTGGGCTTCAAGCAGTGCGTATTCTGGATTTTGTGGGTCAAACCGTCGGGCTTCGCTCAGTGATGATTGAGCACGTTCTGTAGCGCCATCAATATTGGCCGTAGCTAAGACACTGTAGATGCTACCCAAAATTGCATGATACCGCGCTTCGGTTGGGTCCAGCGCAATCGCCCGTTCCGCTGAGTTAATACCATTAGCAATGGCATTCTGAAATTGCTGTTGCTGCTCTTCGGTTGGCTCAGATAGTGCCAACAGCGTATTAAGTCGGGCCAGTTGGTACGTAGCCAACTGTCCAGCAAAGAGATCGTTTTCAACTAGCGTAAAGGCGGAAGCGATAGACTGTTCAACAGCAGTTAGATTTTGCCCTGGCACGATAGAATTTACAGCAGTAGTGTAAATGTGATAAGCATAAAACTGTCGACCGATAGTATAGAGGGCACCTACCGAAACAATCATCACTACCATGGTAGCCGCAATTAAAACAAAGCCTCCCTGCCTATTCATCGCAACTCCATATTCACGCTTGTACTGCGGAAGTAACTGGGCGTACGCAGCAAACATTACTCCAGTACTCATAGCAGCCAGTGCCAACATGGCGGCTCCCGGTACATAAATTACAAACGTAAACCACAAATAGACTGACGATATAAACGATGAGGTACCGATAAAGTACCAAAACCGATCACCTTGCGGGGCACTGGTCAACATCCGCCAACCAGTGTAAAGCAGAGCTGCTAAAAATACGATCCACGCCACGCCACCAATCACACCCATAGTTGCAAATTGGGTCGTAATATAGCCATTGCCAGCTGGAAAATCAGTATTCCAAAATACTGTTTCGTTAATAGCCCGGTCTTTGTGCTGTCGCCACGCATCAGCAAACCGATTGGTTCCAATTCCAGTTACTGCATTATCATGGTAAACTGCTCGAGTAACATCGACAGTCGCTTCAAACGATGGTCGCACCTCCACGTAAGAAATGTTGGTTAGGTTAGAAATAGTGCTGCCAAGCAGTGAGCCGCCTATAACAAACAATATTGACACGGTAAATACGAGCGCTGAAACGATAACGCTAGCGAGCGGAGGTGGGCCAACATCTGGAATCAGCTTAGCCGGTTGAAAACGATCTTTAGTCAAGGCATACACCAATACCACCAGTCCTGCCAGTCCTAACACCAACCACAGGGCATAAAAATTAATGATGGCCAACATTATCAACGCCACTACCACCACTCCGCCAGTCAACAACTGGCCCAACTTCGTCAACGGCAGCTGCTCGATGGCAACCATCGCAATCAACACTACAAATCCATAAAAGAGCGCAACATCGTTCCAGCCCCCAACCGGCGACGCTACTGTACTAGTAAACAAACCAAAAGATAATAATTCTGGTCCAAAGAACAGTCGGGCTAAATGAAATACACTGAGAAGCCCGGTACTCACCATCAATACTGTATAGAGCCGCATTACTACAGTTTTTGAAGTAAACAGCAGTGACGTAAGTGTCGTGACCAGTGCCAATAAACCAAGATATACTGTTGATTGTGGGGCAGATACATTACCAAACAAAGCGTCCGCAGTATCACCCGACACAATTGCAGAAAGCAGTGCTGCAGCTACAATTCCCCACATCCCCCAGAGCGCCCAGGGTGTCACAAGAGCGATCCGACCAGTACGAAGGGTGGCTAAACTAAAAAACAATAATGCCAAAAACACGCCAATTGTTAAAATCAGTGTCTTATTTGCATTGACTGAAAAGCTCGCACTAAAAAATAGGATTGGCAATAAACCTAATACCGCAACCAGAATATTTTGCGCAATGGCAAATAGTGTCGTGGCGACAGTATCAGTTACTGGTGGTGTGGTGTGTGGTTCATTCATAAAGTTGCCTCAAAGCTCATATGCTACTAGGATACCACATCAAAAAACTCCCAAAGGGAGTTTTTTGAACACTAATAAGCCGGATTCTGTCGACGCGAACGTCGGATAGTCATATACCTAGGCCGACTGTTACCAGTCAGCTCATGCGGCTCTCCCAGCACCACTTTTTTGATCAAATACTTGATCAAAAAAGTGGTGCTAGGCGCGGCCTTGCACACACGTAAGGATTTTGCCGTTTCACCCGACTCGTTACCGAATCGATTATTCCCAAAGGGAATTCATTGGCTTTCGCCGCCGACGTCACTGCTCGCACCTCTATCCAGCACCACTTTTTACTATCATGTCATGATGGCAAAAAGTGGTGCTGGACGACGGGCGTTACCCGCTACCTGCTCCTGACCGAAATCAGGGTGTGTCCGGACTTTCCTCCCCGACCCTTACTTTACCATCGTTGCAATGTGTTTTTTGGTTTAGTTACCCAATTGGATTGTGACTACTTTATTCAATCGTACTACCAACTCCAGAAGGCAACTAAACACAATGGCAAAGTAAGGGTGGGGCGACTATCTAGTGGGTAAATATTATGCAATACTTTGATATTTATTGCAATAGCTTCACATCGGAAGGTAATGCCAATGGCGGGATCTGTACACTATCCCCTACTCTGGCGCCGATTGAACGTGCAAAGAAAGCATTCCCCTCAATCACAAACCGGGCTGGTTGTGGCGGCTCAAAAACAGCTGGGTACGACTCAGGACGGACATTTTCTTCGATGTGAATAATCTTAAGATTCTCGTCTACCCACACCACATCAATCGGGATCAACATGTCTTTCATCCAAATACCGTGGTAATCATTACGATCAAACACAAACAGGAGAACTTCTAAATCATCCAACTTCTCAGTGCCCGAGAGTCCTAACCGCCATTCGGCCAACTCATCCGCTACGCGAGCAGCTAGTGGTGCACCATTAATAAAGACAGTGGTTTCAGACACGTCAGTGAGGTTGTTGAGGTAATCCCGACCGATAGTGTCGTAGCCATACCATAGCAGTACAACTGTCACTCCTAGGGCTAACAAACTGATCGCAAATTTAATTAAACTTGGCATACTTTATGAAAAATAACTCCAAATACCGTAGGTAAGTACCGATACTAACGCACCCAAGATAGCTCCCCAAACAATATCAACCACCACAACCGACAACGGCCAGTCCCGCAAGGTAGCCAGATTAGTCAGGTCGTACGTCGCGTAGGTAAAAAACCCAAATAACGCGCCAAGCAACGAGGCGCGTTGCCAGGCTCCGGCCTCGCTCGCCGGATAGATAGCAAAGTAAGTTAGTCCCACCAAGAATATCAAGTAGAAAATAATCGCTGCCGGCCAGTTAATATCCCCCATTAGGTGATCGAGTCTGGTGCGATAAAAGTTTTTAGCAATCACCCCCAGCCACAACATATCGACAATAAAAAAGATTGGTACGCTGATGAGATATAGATAGATAAACGTACTAATTTGCATAGCACCATTATACCGCACCGGAAAACAGGTATTGCCCTAATCCCAAGGTACAGTAAAGAATCCCGTAAAGAGCTAGTT
>CAYGTP010000030.1:0-11213 GCA_964352875.1 uncultured Candidatus Saccharibacteria bacterium | reverse complement strand
TCAAAACGAGCATTTTTGAATTACTTACTTCAGAACCCGACCCTAGACGGAAAAAAGCTAGGTTTTACCCTAGCTTCTCCCTTCAATTTAGTACTAGAACTATCTGATAGTCCTAACTGGCTCCGGCGGTAGGATTCGAACCTACGACCAATTGATTACACGTATCCATGAATTTCTTCGTGGGGTGGACTATATCATCACCCAGCACCACTTTTAATTTAAATAAATATTTAAATTAAAAGTGGTGCTGGGTGCGAGGCGCTTCGGGCTGATTTCTCAAACCTACTCCTTTCGGATAGTCTCTGAACCTTCAATGAATAAAATTCAAAGCTTGGCTGCTGATTGCCCTCGACTGCACGTTAGGGGTTCCAGCAATTCACCTCGTTTACAACATGTATTACTACATGAAGCTGCTATTTAGAACATTTGTTCAATGTTACAGTCAACTGCTCTACCGCTGAGCTACGCCGGAATATTTAGTTTTCTATTTTATTTCAAGCTCGTAATTTAAAAGTGAGTTCGTGAGAGCAGCTGACGACGTCAACCTTTCTACGAAAGCTGTACACTTTGTCATTATTTTTTATCAAAATAATAGTCAAAGTCTTGCGAAGTGACGTTGGTCACTTCTCACTCTACCGCTGAGCTACGCCGGAAAATTACATTCATCATTTGATAAGAATGTAGAGGGTATTGTACAGAGTTTTATATATTTTTCAACGTATCCTTGTATTATGCCGTGGTTTACTCAATTAAAGTATGCCAAAACGTAAAGAAACCAGAACTTATGCTGATCGGGCAGAATATATTAAAGCTGCGGTTGCAAAGCGAAGGAAAAAGATTCGTCTTATGGCAACTGAATACTTGGGCGGGAAATGTCAATTGTGTGGTTACAATACATGTAATAGAGCGTTATCATTTCATCATAAAGAACCAGACAAAAAAGACTTCGGTTTAGCTGCACATGGTTTAACCCGCTCTTGGGAAAAGACAAGAAATGAATTGGATAAGTGCGTATTAGTCTGCGCTAATTGTCACATGGAAGTGCATGAAGGTTTAATTTTGGTAGCGTGAATTATGTAGTGATAGTGTTATTAATTTACATGATAGACTGAAAAGTATGCGAAATTCATATATTATCCCTGGAATCGGGCTGTTAGTCATCGTAATTGCCTTATATATGGCACTCAGGTGAATGACGAGCACTCATTGTGCGTAGTATACTGTGAGGGAGTGGTTATCAGATAATGAGAATAATATGTTGACACTGTACTACAAACCAAATTGTGCATATTGTCAGCGTGTCTTGGGGGAAGTGGAAGCGCTTGGCATACAGCTTGATCTGAAAGACTTGAGTGCCGACCCTTTGCTACGGGAGGAGATGATTGCTAAAGGGGGGAAGTCGCAAGTGCCATATTTAGTGGACGCTGACCGTGGGATGGCGATGTATGAATCAGGTGATATTATTGCCTATCTAACCGAACAATACGCGCAGCAAAGTACCGGTGGACTACGCGTTCACAAGAGTGAGGCTGCCTGTGATGTGTGTGAATAATCATGTACGTCCAGGTGCGAGTGGTGGCGGGATCTAAGAAAGAGTTGGTGGTAGCTTTAGAGCCAAACCGATACGAAATTTTCGTCAAAGAACCGGCCCAGCAGAATTTGGCCAATCGCCGGGTGATAGTGTTGGTGGCCCGCGCATTGGGCGTGTTGCCAACCGAGGTGCGCTTGATTAGCGGTCATCGCTCGCCCAGTAAAGTATTTAGCATTGATAAATAAATAGCTATGTCACTACCAATCATAAATTTTAAATTTACTAATACTGACGTCAACGAAAATCTTCAGGATATTGTCACCAGTAAGTTTCAATCACTTGAACATTTTATTGGGAGTGAGACTGATGTCACTATTGACGTGGAGTTTGAAAAAGAAGCTGACCAACAGTCAGGGAAAGTCTTTCGAGTTGAATGTAACTGGAAATTACATGGAGAATTGTTTCGAGCTGATGCTAGTGAGTTGAATTTTGAAGCGGCTATAGACGAAGTGCAGGCTGAGCTGGACAAAGAGCTGCGCCGGGCAAATGATAAGCGGCACACGTTGATTAAGAAAGGTGGTCGAGAAATTAAAGAAATGATGCGCGGAGAGTAATATGTCATCAGAATCACTTAGGGTTATTGAAGGTGGTATTGCAGAGATGAAGCGTCCAGATAAGGTTCTAAAGCCAAGCTGGGAAGATATCAGTGACTTGGCTTGGACGATGTTAGAACAGGTCCCAAAAAATGTAAGACCAGATCCAGAGTTCGCAGAAACTCTTTCTACTCAAGGATTTACTGACGAACAGCTTTATGAGATGTTGTGGTACGCTGGCAAATGAAATGACAACATGGAATTTATAAAGAATATCATTGAGGAAATACTCAACCGTTATAAGTAACGTCCAGAAAATATTGCGCAAAGCCAATAGCAGATTTGCCCTCTGGGACGATAGTTAAGAGGCGGAGCTCGCCCGTCGGGGCGAGCTCCGCCTCTTTAATTTTGACACGTTTGCCTTCATGCATGAAAAAGGTTCCGGGCCAGCCGTCGAGAGCGCGAATTTTAAGTAACGTTTGGTAGGCTTCGTCTCCGATAGGGAGGTGATACGGGTCGAGTTCTAGGCGACCCATCTCCTTATCGAATTTCTTGGTATACGTTGCTGCCTCGTGGTTTTGTTCGAGTGTCTGTGCGGTTCCGGTGGTCCAGGCAGGAATGGTGGCTGCGAGCATAGCTCCACCCATCCGAGCGAGGGCTTCATCCAGCACTGTGCCGGCTATTGGCCAGTGTTCATCAGCGATAGGCATGGCCTGTTGCGCGACGATTGGTCCATGATCCATCGCTTCGTCCATTTGCATAATACTCACACCAATCGCGTCACGCGCGTCTTCGAGAATAGCGGTGCGGATTGGGCTGGGACCGCGCAGGGCGGGGAGGAGCGATGGATGAACGTTGAGAGTGTCGTGTAGTGGTGTGTCAATCAACCACTTTGGCATGATGTGGTTGTATGCAACGACGACAAATAAATCCCATGAGGTTTCGGTAAGAACCGCGAGCGAAGCTCTGTCTTTTAGTGAGTCTGGTTGAAAGACGGGGACGTGATGAGCTTCGGCCCAGGCTTTGGTGGGCGGCGGCGTTAGTCGCCGCCCCCGGCCACTTGGTCGGTCTGGGTTACAGACAATCAACTTCGGCAGTAGCCCCACGCCGGCTAGCTCTTCTAAGACGGGTACTCCTAGCGGTTCACCACCAAAATAAACAAAATTGGTACTACTCATTATCAGCTTCGCTTAGTGTATTGGCTCGCTTATCGTCTTTGTGCCAGACTTCTTCAGCCCGGTCGATAAACAATATCCCATCAAGGTGGTCGTATTCGTGTTGAAAAATTTGAGCCAACAATCCACCGGCTCCTCGTTCAAAAATTTGTCCGGTTTCGTCACTAGCCCGCAAAGTGACGTTGCGTGCTCGTCGTACAGCCCCATAGTATTCAGGGACTGAGAGACAGCCTTCACCGACAACATGGGTTTTCTTGGATATTTTAGTGAAGGTTGGGTTGATGGCTACAATGCTTGGTAGGGCGTCTTTGCGGTCCTTACTTTGATCTTCAATGATAAAAATCCGCTTGGAGACGCCGATTTGAGGGGCAGCAATAGCAACCGCCGTAAAGCCATCAACATTGTATGACTTCAAAGCACTACGCATGTCTTTGAGGATTTTAGTAACGGTGCCATCAGTAAATTCCGCACTGGTAATTTCTGCAGCGATGGTGTGGAGGGTGGGATGATTTTCGGGGACTAGCTTGGCCATATACGGGTGCACTATAGCAAATACGGGGCCGTTTGCGAAGCAAACGGCCCCGTATTTCTCTACACAATTCTATCCGGATTAACTTCAACCCGAACGTATGGCGGTAACGAACGGAGGATTTGCAACAGCTCAGGATTCGGCCAGTCAGTAGATTTGATGCGGATAAGTCCGTGTCGGGTGCGTTTTTGTGAGAGTGACGTCGGGTCCGTGTAATATTGCGGCTGCACTTGAGTTAGTAGGGGCGCGAGCCTTGATTCGATGTCCCAGACTTGGTCTTTGGTGCCTTGCCAGGTGAGGAGGATTAAGCTTACAACTGGTGGGTAGTGGAGGGCTTCGCGGAGCGCGAGCTCGTCGTCATAGAATTGTTCGACTGTTCCGCGAACACAGAGGTCTAAGAGTTGATCAACGTCACTTCTTGTTTGGATGATACATGTTTTTTCGGTGCGGTCACGCAGTTGGAGTAAGGTGCGGAAGGTACTTTCGTCAGCCCGCCAACTGGGTGTACTCCGTAGTGCGTCATAAGAGACAACAGCAGTGAGTGAAATCGGTTCGGTGAGATAGGGGAGAGCCATTGGCGTACCAATCATAATGCCGCCTTTAGTGTCATAAAATTGCTTTTGTAACGCTACTCCGCGTTTGTGAGTAGTGGCTGTGGTATGGTCAAACAGTATAGTTGGAGTGTGTGGGAACGTCTTTTTAATATATTCGTGCACTTGCTGAATCCCAATTCCGTACTCTTTTAGCCGCCACCCGCCGCAGTTAGGGCAGGTGTCTGGCATAGGAATCTTACGCCCAGAGGTGCGAGCCAACAGCCAGCGCTTCTGTGTGCCAGCTTCATGATTTTCAAACAACGAATAGGGCACGCCCGAGTCTGGGCAGCGGAAAATATGACCGCAATCAACGCACGTCACCATGCTGGCGAGTCCTTTGCGAGCGTTCAAGAGGAATACGTTTTGACGACCTTCACCAGTGTAACTGATGGCTTGTCGTAGTTCAGGATGGAGCAGGGCAAACGGTTCTTTTGCTAGGGGGTCAATTTTTTGTGAGAGTATTTCACACTTGCCGGGAAAGAGTAGACGTTTTGGTTGTTCGCTCGCAGTTTGATATCTATCGTCACGTCGTCTTGATTCGTCCTCGCTCTGCGGCAAGATGTCACCGAGTAATAAGGCGCGGCCGCTCACTTTAGCGTAGCGTTTGGCCACGGTTTGGCAATCGAGGTACGGACGCGTTTTGCGTTTGTAGTGAGGACTACCAGATTGTTCAATAATTAAGTGTGTTAGGTCACACCGTTCAAGTAAGAGAAAGCTTGGTGTAGTTATTATTAATTTTACTCGCTCCAAGTCAATGAATTGTTCCCAGGCTTTGGCCCGTTGTTTTTTGGTTTGGTGGTTACCAAAGGTGACAATGCGGTCTTCGATACCAGATTCAAGCGCGGTTTGGAGTGACTGAATGTCAGTAGCGGTCGGTACGACAAGCATGACAGAACCACGGTGGGCAAACGCTTCACGAATGTAGCTACGGTAGTGAATAATCCGATCAGACCGAATGGCTTGTAACACGGCCGGAGTTGTGTCTTGGTCGTGAATCACATCTTGGCACTTTGGATAATCGACGCTGCCGTCACGTACGTCAGGCGGCAAGATGTCGTAGAGTATGGCGCCGGGTTGTGCCGGGTATTCAGCAGCGATTTGTCGTACGGTTGCAAGTACGTTTGCTGGCAAGGTGATGGGGTCTGGTTGCTCAGGGAGTTTCCGTAATGAAAATGTTGCCGATCGAAGCGCTGTTTTGGTGGCGGAGGCTGGTTCTGATTGACTAACAATCCCCAAGACTTCCTTGCCTCGGACAGGGATTTTTACAAACGTACCATACGGATAGTCAATCTTAGAGAAATATGTCAATGATTCAACCTGGATACCTTTTTTAAGCGGGATGACAGCAATGACGTACATAAGATGGGTATTGTAACAAACCCACCAAGGAGCGCGAAGCTAATTAAAATTCGTCTAGGTATTTGATGGAAGCGCCGAGCGCAGCGAGGCGCTCAACCAGATTTTCGTACCCACGGTTGATGCTATAGATGTTGCGGAGAACCGAGTGACCCGATGCGCCTAACATAGCAATTAGTAGAATGGTAGCCGGACGGAGAGCCGGAGGGCAAATGAGCTCGGTTGGGCGCAGCCTGGTGGGGCCGGTGATATAAATACGGTGCGGATCAGCCAGGACTGTCTCAGCGCCGAGTTTATCGAGTTCGGTAAAGTATATGGCTCTTTTTTCGTAGACCCAGTCGTGGATCAGCGTCTGTCCTTCGGCTTGGGTGGCAATAACCGCAAAGAATGGGAGATTGTCAATATTGAGTCCAGGGTAAGGGCGGGCGTAGATCTTTTCGTGAAGCGCCTTAAGTTTTGATGGTTTGGTGTTGATATCAACCAGCTTGGTGATCCCGTTATGGCTAAAATATGGTTTGCTGGCCGTATATTTGAAGCCCATCTTTTCTAGTTTGAGTAATTCGAGTTCCAAGAAATCAATCGGGCAACGGGTGATCGTAATAGCTGATTGGGTGACAATAGCCGCTGCTAAAAAGAACATGCTGTCGGTTGGGTCTTCAGCCAAGGTGTATTCAACGTCTTGATGTATCGTCTTTAGTCCAGTGACAGTGAGTGTAGTGGTACCAACTCCAGTAATTTGAACGCCGAGTAGCTGCAGGAACGTGCAGATTTCCTGCACCATGTAGTTAGCGCTCGCATACTTGATTGTAATGGTACTCGGGGTTAATGCGGCTGCAAAGAGGGCGTTTTCAGTTACGGTATCACCTGACTCATACAAGATGATGTCAGTAGGCTTTTTTGGTTTATGGGTAATATCAAAGCTTGACTCAGTAGTTTTGATAGAGAGACCAAAGTGTTCTAAGGCATAGAAGTGGGGTCGTACAGTTCGACTACCGAGCTTACAGCCAGCCGATTGGGGAAGCGAGAAGCTAGGAAAATGATGCATCAATACGCCAATAAACATCACAATTGCACGTGTGCGACGGGCCGCTTCAGCGTCAATGTTTTTTACATTAAATTTCTTGGGTGGTGTGATCGTGAGGGTGGAGCCGCTCCATTCGAGTCTGACGCCAATGCTTTCGAGTACTTCGATAATACGAAAGACTTCTTCAATCCGAGGCATGCGGTGCAAGGTAGTAATGCCTTGGTTTAGTAGGGCGGCGCAGAGCAACCCAACCGCCCCGTTCTTAGACGTATTGGTTTGGATAGTGCCAGAGAGCTTGGCCCCGCCTTCAATCGAGACACTAACGCTACCAGGAGAAAGGGTGAGCAGATTTTTCCCGAGGGCTTGGCTGATTTTGCGGAGCAGGTCGGTACTAACATTTTGCTTACCACTTTCAATCCGGGCGACGGCACTTTGGGTAGTCTTGAGTTTTTTGGCCAGTTGACTTTGGGTGATACCTTGCGCTTCGCGCAGGTCAGCAATTTTTTTTCCGATATCCATAATGAAAGCAATATAGCATATCTGCTATATCTGTGAAGTTGTTGTGTTGGGAGGGTGGGGAAAAGCAGCGGCCGAGGCTACGCCTCGGCCGCTGCTTTTCATTTCTCCAAAACCCAGTACTATGGGGTGATTATGTTTGATCGCTTAGTTCCTAAAATTGGTATTGATCTGGGTACCACTAATGTGTTGGTATTTATTCCAAAGGAGGGCATTGTACTCAATGAACCATCGGTTGTAGCAGTATCTGATGCGGGCGAAGTGTTGGCGGTTGGTACGGAAGCCAAGCAAATGATTGGCCGTACCCCAGAAAGTATTCGTGCGTATCGACCAATGCGCGATGGAGTAATTGCAGACTATCGAGTGACTGAGGCAATGTTGCGGTACTTTATCCGCAAGGCACTCGGTCGGTACAATCTGTTTCGTCCTGATGTGATGGTGTCGGTACCAGCTGGGGTGACGTCAACTGAACGACGAGCAGTAGTAGAGGCAACCCTGAAGGCCGGGGCTCGTAATGCTTTTGTGGTAAAAGAACCAATTCTAGCAGCGATTGGAGCCGGGATACCGATTTATGAGCCGCAAGGTCACATGATTGTGGATTGTGGTGGCGGTACGATTGACGTGGCGGTGATTTCGCTCGGCGGGATTGTAGCAGCAAACTCAGTCAAATGCGCCGGCAACAAAATTGATGCTGCCATCATTGATTTCATTAAAAAGAATCATAACCTCGCGATTGGAGAAAAAACTGCCGAAGAGATTAAGATTAAAGTTGGCTCAGCGTTGCCTCTGGAAGAAGAACTCGTAATGGATATTAAAGGTCGCGACGTATTGACTGGCTTGCCACGTACGACTGAAATTAAGACGAATGAAATCGTCCGTGCGATTAACAACGAATTGCGTGAAATGATCAAGGCCATCAAAGACGTATTTCAAAATACGCCACCAGAACTCGCGGCAGATATTATTGACGGTGGAGTGATTATGACTGGCGGTACGTCGCAACTGCGCAACTTCACAGAGCTCGTCAAGCGCCGCACTGGAGTGAAAGCAAATTTGGCTGATCAAGCGTTGTTTTGTGTGGCGAAAGGAACTGGAGTAGCGCTTGAGCACTTAGGTACGTACAAACGGGCCGTAATCGGCAAGCGCTAAATTGCTAAAGACATACGCAGTGTCCCCGGTAGTACCGCGGCGCGGCCAAATTATTGGCCGCGCCGCGGTACTATATAAGTACATGAGTGAAGGTGCGCCAAAACATTTTTCTTCCCCCGAGGAAGAGATAGCGTATTTACGGAAACAAATTGCTGAAAAAGAGCGGGTTTTTTTAGACCGGGCGACAGAAATTGATGACTCAGAAATTGAATCGCTCGCCAAACAAGAGCTCAAAGAGTACGTAAGCTTTACGCCGCAGACAGTACTCGCCAGCGAACGAAGGCTGTCGGAAATGGAGTTGCATCAAGGTACAGCCTCGCTGGAATCTTCCTCTGACCCCGTTGAAGAAGTCGTACAGCTGGCACTCGAAAAGGGGATTCATAATGCGCTTAGTATCATTGAACGACTCGACAATGCGTATGTAGCAGATGAGGCCCACCGGCGTCTGATTGAGATGATTCGAGGCGGTACCCTCGTACAGGATCTCAAAGAAGGTGTTCCACCTTGGCAAATTCTCCACATGTCGCTGTTTGAAGTGACACTACCAGAAGATACTCCTGATGATGAAAAACACTCACTGAGCGAGTCGTTTGCCATCATGGAGCAATTTCTCTCTGGTATGCAAACCGTTCGCAATGACGCCGGCACGATACACTACGCACTTGAAATTGCGGTTGCCGAAGGTAGTGACGATATTGTGTTTTATGTCGCCGTTCCGAATGAGTTTGTCAACCTGTTTGAAAAGCAGTTGCTTTCGCTGTTCCCGGGAGCGATTTTAGAACTACAAGCCCATGATTACAATATTTTTGTTGACGGCGGCCATTCATTGATTTCGACAGTGGGGCTCAAGCGTCATGCAGTCTATCCAATCCGAACCAAAGATACCTTTGAGTCAGATCCACTCGCCGTTATCTTAAATGCTTTTTCTAAGATTGAGCGGGATGGTGGTGGAGCCTCGTTGCAAGTGTTGATCCGTAATCACCCGCGTAAATACTTTGAAACCTTCAAAGCCATCCGCAAACGAGTCCAAGACGGCATGAAGCCCAAAGACGCCATTAGTCGCAGCACAATTGCGGGAGAAGCCACCGCCTTGTTGGGGGATTTCTTTACCTCGGCTACGACTGGCGCAGCTGACAAGGACAAAGTAAAAGACGTGGACCAGGATGCGCTCGAGTTGATGGAAAAAAAGCTCGAATCGCCTATGGTCGAGGTTAATATTCGGATTGCTACTTCAGCGTCAGATCCGGCTCGGATGCGAGCTATCATGACTGAACTCGAAGCGACCTTAAATCAATTTGAGTTGCCGAAGAGTAACTATTTCACTTTCACTCACGCCACTGGACGGGCACTCAAGCGTGCGGTCAAAGCGTACTCATTTCGTGAGTTTACCAAGGACACGCTGCTACCCCTCACCCAAACTGAACTCGCAACCCTCGTCCACTTTCCGGACCAAGGCATCCATTCGTCTCCACAGTTCAAACAATCACGAGCCAAGACAGCCGCTGCGCCGACCGATATGCCAGTAGCGGGTACGCTCTTGGGTAAAAACAAACACCGCAACATCGAACGGGAGATTTACATTACGGCAGAAGACCGTTTGCGACATATGTACATTATTGGACAAACTGGTACGGGTAAGACGACGCTGATGAAGAATATGATCGTCCAAGATATTCAGGCTGGTGAGGGCGTCTGTATGATTGATCCGCACGGGACAGATATTGAAGACATACTCGCGGCTGTACCCCCAGATCGGGCCGATGATGTTATTTACTTTGACCCAAGTAACTTAGAGCACGTGATTGGACTCAATATGTTGGAATTTGATGAGTCCAAGCCAGAACAGAAAACGTTTGTGGTTAATGAGTTGTTTTCGATTTTTCAGAAGTTGTATGGTGCCAATCCGGAATCAATGGGACCAATGTTTGAGCAATACTTCCGTAACGCCACGATGTTGGTACTCGAAGACCCAAGTAGCGGTAATACGTTGATGGATATTAGTCGGGTGATGGCTGATGCACGGTATCGACGGATGAAGTTAGAAAAAGCGAATAATCCCGTAGTGGTCCAATTTTGGCGGGAGATTGCCACCAAAGCCGGTGGGGAAGCCTCGTTGGAAAACATTGTGCCGTACATTGTGTCCAAGTTTGATATCTTTACTGCCAACGACTACATGCGGCCGATTATTGGTCAACAACATTCCGCTTTTAATTTTCGTGATGTCATGGATACGCGAAAAATTCTTTTGGTCAATCTTTCTAAGGGTCGGCTAGGTGAAATCAACGCCAATTTGATCGGAATGATCATAGTAGGGAAAATCTTGATGGCGGCACTATCTCGCGTTGATGATCCGTCTAAAGGGTTCCCGGCGTTTTATCTTCATATTGATGAGTTTCAAAATGTGTCGACTAATTCAATTTCCGCCATTTTATCTGAAGCCCGGAAATACAAGCTAGGCTTAACTGTTGCACACCAATTTATTGCGCAACTAGATGAAGGGATTAAGGACGCGGTATTTGGCAACGTTGGGTCGATGGCGGCGTTTAGGGTTGGGCCTGACGATGCACAGTTTTTAGAACATCAGTTTAATCCGCCGTTTGCTGCTACTGATTTAATGAATGTACCGAATCGAAACGCGTACGTCAGGATGCTGGCTGATGGGACGCCGACACGTCCGTTTAGTTTGGGAACGATGCCACCAGCCGCCTCTGACCCGGCCAAGGTTGAGGCCATGAAAGCTGCTAGTG
>CAYGTP010000029.1:0-12536 GCA_964352875.1 uncultured Candidatus Saccharibacteria bacterium | reverse complement strand
CACTATAAAACTTGGTACTAGATGTTCCTCGCTGGCATTATGAATAGCCAGCTAACGGAACGACCTAAAACATAGTCATTACATTCCTTGTTTTAGGTCACCCGGTCCAATTGAAGAGAAGAATGGAGAAGTCAGTTAAACTTACGTTACCATCTTGGTTGATGTCGGCTGGTGGGTTAGAAGCGCCACCGTCACTACCCCACCAGAACAAAAGAATGGAGAAGTCGGTGAGATTAACTGATCCGTCACGGTTTAAATCAGCGTTCAACGAAACTGACGCTTCTTCACCAACGCCATAAAACGTATAGTTAGAAAAGGCAGTATTGAGCGAAGCACTTTGGGTCGCTTGTGCTCTCGTTTTATACGTCCCGACCCGGAAGCCGGTGGTATCAACTTCAATTGACCATTGCCCGTTATTGGCTGACGTGGTGGTAAAGGTTTTGAGTGATTGCTTGACTCCGTCTTGCTGGTTTTCGATAGTGACGGTGGCATTCGGGACAGAGTACCCTGAAATTGTGAGCAACTCACCAGGATTAACCGGATCAGGATCAACTAAAATAGATGGCATTACGTTTACATTTGATAGCGTCGTAGTCAGAGCACCCGTGACGGTAAAGGACGTACTGAACGTTGATGATTTTATATTTCTAGTATCCACACCATACACCCCAAAGGTATAGACGCCACTGGCAATCTCATCGAGCGTAATTGAGTAGCGTCCACTACTATTTGCATCAACTCGTTCTGCAATTACACCGTCCACCAATGCCACTACTTCAGAGTTTGGAAACGCACTACCGCTAATAACAACTCTCCCTTCACCACTCAAGTATGGAGCGTCTGTACTTTCAAAGCCTCCCCCGGAATCATCCTCGCTATCGGGGCCTGAACGCCCACCACCTCCTCCACCACTCCCGCCAGTTCCCGCGTCGCCACCCTGTTCGGGCTCTTCCCCACTCGAGTCCCCGGTAGTTCCTCCAGACCCGCGCCCATCCCCTGTACCATCGTTACCCGAGCCGGTACCATCTCCTGACACGTCTCCGTCCGTATTGGCGGTACCAGTCGGTAAGTCATTGACAGTGAAAATAATCAGATAGTCGTCGATATTGAAGTTACCTTCGTCATCAATACAACGCACATAGAAGCGTTCAACCGTGTTTGGGGTTACTCCAACTACTTGAGTGTGAAAAATCAAACCTGTATTACTAAACGTATTTGGCATTGCTGCAAATGTAGTACTAGCTACCGTGTCATATTTACAAATCGCAAACTCGTTCGTCTCGAGTGACAACTCAACACTGAGCGTTGTCCCCCCGACAGAGCTGGTAGGCGCACCATTAAATCGAACTGGTGGGACTGTTTCCCTCGTATCACCTGGTCCTACTCCCACTGAGTTGACCACCGCTATCAAAAACCCCGCATCTGCCACCTCACCCCCGTCGTAAATCCGTACGTCTACTTGATGGGTTCCAACGTCTGGTGAATTAGTAATTGGATTTATATCAGCCGGAGTTGTGGTAGTACCAGTACTGGTGCTGAATGCAACACTAAAGACATTAGAGTTAGAGGTATGATTACCAATTAACAACTGGATCTGGTCACCTTCAGATAAGCCCGCAGCTGGATTGAGCGTATACCGAAGCTGCCCCGGTGAGCCAGGAGTAATAGTAACTCCATCAACTCCCAGACTAGGCGCAGCAGCTGCTAGTCGTGGAGTGCCGTTTACGAGCATTTCTACGTTGCGGGCCGCAAACGTAGAGGTGGCTAGAATAGTAAAGTCATCAGGTGGTGTCACTTCAATATAGCCACCGGGTGACACGTCAGTTCCAAGCGTAAACGACAACGTGTGATTAGCGTCATTACCTGGCCTCGAGTCACTGATCGTATCACTGAAGTCGCGAATATTTACCGCCTCTGCGACAAACGGAGTACACAGCAGCCACAATAGACCAAAACTAGCTACTAGCATAGCTAATAAATTACGCCCAATGACGTCTTGTATCATTTCAATATTGTACCGTGCGGCAAGACGGTTTTTTGCCGTCTTGCACAGGTAGAAGAACTGCCTATCCCGTCCAGTTAAATAGTAAGATCGAGAAGTCTTCCAGGCCAACGTTACCGTTATTATTTATGTCGGCCGGTGGATTAGAGTCACCACCATTTGTCTGCCACCAAAAAATCAAAATCGAGAAGTCAGTCAAGTTAACCCTTCCGTCACGATTTAAATCAGACGGGGTACTGGCTTGACCATCCACCCCTAAAAATAATTGGAGTGATGTACTAAAACTAGACTCTGTTCGCAACGGACTATTACCAGTGACCGAACGGGCTCGTACTACGTACTCTGCTGGTGACAAAACATTAGAATTGAAATCAAGCGACCACATACCATTACTACCAGCCGTTACTTCCTCAACCCGATCACTGTCATTGAAATGCACCTCAACTGTCGCATCCGCAATACTCTGACCGGAAAAAGTAATAGTGTCACCCGGATCAGCATTTTGCGTACTAAGCCGAAGCGTCGGGGGGATTAAAATACCAGACACAGTAGTAATTGCACCCTGGGTGACGTCAAACGTTGTATTAAAAGTAATTGACCTGGTGCCAGCTGAGTCAGTGCTCCAAAAACCCATAGAAGCTGTCCCCGGAGACGCTTCAGTAGTAAAATCAAAATTTCCAGAACCATCGGTACGTACCGTGCCGACAGACTCTGTATCGAGCAAAATATTTATCGTTCGACTTGGATAGCCTTTACCGGAAACACTAATTTCTGTGTCATTTTGCTCATCATTTGATCCACCTCCTCCTCTTGTGCCACCACCGGATGAACCTCCACCACCTGACCCGGCCGGTTCAATCGTGCACGTAGACGAACAAAAATCACCATCGTCGTTATTTCCGTCATCACACTCTTCACTAAAGACAGTCTGCAAAATTCCGTCTCCGCAATAAGGGCCAAATAGGCAAGCAGGGGTACACTGCCGACCAGCAATAGTAGTGCTGTACACCCCAGTCTCTCCGGGTGCGTCACAAGACTCTTCCGGATCGACTATGGCGTTGCCGCAGATACTTAGTGACAATGTTGTTGTGGCCAACAAAAGTGACGTGGCTGCATAGCTAACAACTGGCAGTAACGCCACGAGCCCGAGGAATACTGTAAAGACTATTGCACGCATAAGACTAGAGCGTCCGTTTGCGGCGTCGCGCCCGCCAGAAGTAGATTAGATATATTGCTGATGAAATAACCGTAAACGCTGGCAACAGCACTGAGGCTTTGTGTGCTAGCGACAAACCAGTAAACCCAAAGCCAGCAGTTTGCAATGTGCCGTATGGCAAGATACTTAAGTTAAGTTCACCTGATTGCTTGATTTCCTCGTCGTTATAAATATCATAGCGAACGACGTACGGACCAGATGGGAGTCTGGTCGGTATCTCAGCTACTATTTCTTCCGTCGCATACGGTATGATTTTGTTCATTCGACCTAAACTCTCTGTTTCTTCAAGTAAGACCTTACCGCTTCCGTCAAAAATGCGCATCGCTACTTTTGATGGTGCAACGTTAATATTTCCGGTATTTTCCACCAACATAGCAAAACGGATTTTACCAGGGAAATAGAGCCAGCCTAACTTATGACCTTCATTCAAGTCTGATACACCAACTCGGCGAATCCGGAAATCTTTTATCTCACGATCAATCACTGTGAGATCAATATCTACTTGAGCGCCGAGAGAAATATTAACCGCCCCTTGAGCAAACTGATCGTTGTCAGGTACAGTTTTAATACGAATTTTTCCAGTGTAATCTTTAAACTCCACATCACTTGGTACTTGTACTCTCACTGTCATTGGAACCTTACGTTCACCCGCTGGCATAGGGATAGTGTCACCTTCGATGATAGTGAGCCA
Organism: uncultured Candidatus Saccharibacteria bacterium; assembly: GCA_964352875.1. Lineage (GTDB taxonomy): Bacteria > Patescibacteriota > Minisyncoccia > Phycocordibacterales > UBA918 > OLB19. The sequence goes on along the minus strand of CAYGTP010000029.1, from coordinate 8,627 downwards.
CTCTTCGATTTCTGGTGCGTCGACGGTAATTTCTGCTTTTAGATTGCTCGTCGGGTCACCACGAACTAAAATAATTTGTTGCTCGTAGATTGAATTACGAGTCAAGCTGGTATTACGGAAATACGGTGGGGTAATACCAAAACCAGCATAGGCTAAGTCAGCCAAGCTTAAAAACAAAATGACTACAACGAAACTCGCCGCTGTTACATGCTTAATTGCGGTTTTCACAAACGTGTTCAGTAATTATCATCAATATCTTCAATAAACGCAACAGCCACCGTTGGATAACGATGGCTGCTTTTACATTAGTGTACTTGTGTTTTTACCATTCAGATGGCTCTCCAACAACAACTTGGAAAGTGTTAGCTCCGGTGTAACTACCAGCAAGAGTGATCGTACCTGGGACAAAGATACCCCAATATGTTCGTCCTGAAGCAGGTGTTGATGTACTAGTTGATTTTGGTACGTTGATTTCTTGTTCAGCTGTAGTCGTTGCCAATGGGAAGGATTGCGGTGAAGAGTATGCGAAAGAAGAAGTACCGTACTTTTGATTTTGGACTGCGATTGTTGATGTACTAGAAACTGGACAAGTTACAGCGTTGGTGTAGGTACCACACATCGCTGCTCCAGAGAGTAAGTGGTCGATACCAGTATTTCCCGTTGCGATAATAGTTGTGCTAGCGCTGAGAGTTCCAGTGTCGTCACCAGGTTCTAGCGATCCATACGGGATAGCAAAGGTATTAAGGTCGAAGGCGGTAAAACTATTGAGGTCAACTGGCATCGTGCTCGAAGTATACGTACCAGTAGCATTGTTGTTGTCAATTGCGCTGACGGCAGCAGTCCATTGTTCAGTTGAAGATGGAGATCCACCGTCAGTTGGGTCAGCTACATACCACAGTGGGAACGTACAATCCCAATCCATAGTGGCATCAAGTCCACCTGGCGTACATGAAGTGGTCGAAGCGGTACAACTTAGATTCCAGACGGCCGCACCGACGCCACTTGGATAACAATTGTTAGGGTTATAAGAACCAGCTGACCCATCACAAGTTGAAGTACCAACTCCGTCTCTAAAGACTGACAACACGTACCCTACTACTTCGTCAGCATTACCACCACCGACTGCATCACAACTGTTAGCGTCATAGGTTTCAAATTCAAGTGTTTTACCGAGCGTTTCACCAAGCTCAACGTCAATGTCAATCGGGGTACCGCCGTCGAGAACTATGGTAGCTCCACCAACAGTTGGTGCAACGTTATTCACAGTCATTATAGTATTGGTTGCTTGAGCTCCATTTACTGCTGTATGCCCATGTTCATCAACTATGTAGGCGTAGGCAGCGTAGTTTTGGTCCTGGATGATAGTTGGGAGGGTGAAGTCAGCATTTGGGTTGGTGTCAGAACCAGGGAAAGTAGAAGAAGCGATATAGCCCCCAGGACCACATTCAGTAGAGCTAGTACCAGTACCGAAATCCTGTTCATAACAGATATGCAAGACGATATTGTCCGATCCACCAACCGAGTCGGGGTCAGCAGCTACTGAGTTGAAGGTTACTAAAGCACCTGGGTCAGCGGGTGAAGTGTCAGTAGCTGAAGTAAAGGTTGGACGGCGGTTAACGTGAAATGGCGATGAGTTAGTAGCATTAAGTCCGGTTGAAGTGGCTGTGTTACAGCGTGGATTAACTGGATCGTCGTCACATACCCAAGCGTACCATTCATTGACTTCCGCAAACGGTGGGAATGATTCAGTAGTAGTTGTAGCCGCTCGAGCGGGCTCAGAGCTAGAGGCAGCTGGTGATACTGCCCAAGTACGTGCACCAGGACCACAAGTTGGTGGTTCAGACCCTAGCACCAAGAGGCTGGCTGCTTGCCCGGGTACTGGAGCGACGTCAGTATCGCAAACAATCATGAAATATGGAGCACTGTTAGAGTCTTCCGCTGTCCCAACCCACACGGTAGAAGTACCGGAGTTAGTTGGTGAGGAAGTTGATGATTCATACAACTCAACAGCAAAAGTACTGGCAGCCAACCAATCTGGTGGTGTGTTCAAAACAGTCAGAGTTGTAGTCGCGTAAGGATTCTGGGCTTGAACTTTTTCAAACTCAGTTTTACCAACGTTAAATAAGAATACGAACGCAAAAATTAAAACGCCACTGAGGGCTGTCAGAATAGTTATTTTTCCAGCCGTGTTCATGTAATGCGGCAGCTCGTTGATGTTGTACGACATATGATGTGCTATTTGTTTACAGTATTGTAACTAATTACTGACGGATAATGTACTACTTATACACATGCAGTCTGCATAACGTGTGGATAATTTATTCATATCGAATTGCATCAAGCGGATTAAGAGACGATGCACGTTTGGCTGGCCAGATTCCCGTCAAATACCCCACCGCTGCAGAGAACGTGGCAATAAAAATTAAAAACCCAATCGGAAAAGCAAACAAGCTGACCGACTGCCCACCAAACCGCGAGGCGATAAAGTTCAGCATTAAATTGATTGACCCTCCAAGTACTACCCCCATCAAAATACCGGTTACTCCTCCCATAAATCCGACGATAATAGACTCAGACACAAAGAGGTACTTTACGTCATTTGGCGAAGCGCCAATCGTACGCATAATCCCAATCTCTTTTGTTCGTTCCAGGAGTGTTACCGTCATTGTATTAAACATTCCAATCGCTGACACCAACAAAGCAATCCCTCCAAACACGGCTAACGTGGCCTGAATCCCTTGGAAAATTTTTGACGCTTGTTCAACCGTTTTAGATAATGCTGTTACGCGATACCCTTCTTCAATTAGCTGTTCCTCTACCAACGGGAGATTTTCGTTGGTATCAACCCGGACTTGAATTCGCTCATATTCTTCAATTCCAACGTGGTTACGCAACTCTGATATCATCATCATAGCGTTCAAAACCCCCTCTTCTTTGGTAATACCCCGCACGCGGTAGGTTTTATCAATGATTACTTCGTTGATATTCTCAGTGCCGTCCCCAGCTGGAACTAACAACCTAAATGAAACTTGCTCATCAATAAATGACGCAGTCTCTTCAATACCAAACAATTTCAGTACCGCTGGAGACAACATGACTGAACTGTCGTCGCCAGCTTCTTCGTCCGTAAATACAGTACCTTCTTGGGCTGTTACTCCAGCATAACGGAGATACGGTGGCTCAACGCCTTGAATAAACACGTTCCCGGTCAAACCTTTGTAGGTTACTAGCGCTGGGAAACGGGCCAACGGAGCCGCATCGAGCACTTCCGGCTTTTCTTCGAACCGATTGACCGTTTCGGACGTGAGTTTGAGATTCTGCGCACCTGTCGCAGACACGCCAAGCGAGAGCAGGGTCTCCCCAAATACAATCTGTTCCAAAATAATGGTCTGGAGCCCAAAACCCAGTCCAACCAAAATAACTACCGCTCCCGTCCCCACTCCCATACCCAAAATCGTCAACCACGTACGAAGTGGGTTGGTTTTAAACATACGCGTCGAAAGCTGCGCTAGATCTTGTACTCTCATGCATGAAGAAAGGAGCGTCGCAACTATTCTGAATGTATGTCAGAATTTGTTCTGCCCTTGGGCAAATTCTGATTCAAAACTGTCAACGCTTCTAACTCACTCATTCTATCAGTAAACATCTAGAAACTATGACTTGTAACTCACATCTACTCCTTGGGCAATCAGTTTTTCAAAATATCTGGTCAAATCATCGGCTTCAGCTTCTAGCAAACCAAGGCCACCACTTCGTACTGACAACATAATTCGGTTGTTAAAATCAATTTCTTCAATTACCCCAGTCACTCGGTCAGCAATCATTTCGACTAAATTAGCGTCTTGGATTTTACTCAGCTTAAGGCGGTGTGCATCTAAGAGGTGGTCTCGGAGTCGCTCAGCGACTTTATCTTGGGTAAAGAAGAGGTTGTCTTTGTCTTTTTTAGCTCTAAAACGCCGAATGTCATTTGATTGGCCGATAATTCTTTCAGCTAATTTGGCCATATCTAACGCCTTTTTCTTATCTACTTCTACCCCACCTTTTTCGTACGACAGTGTGAGCGCTTTAATAAACGCTTCGCGATTAACTTTACCTTGGATAAAATGCCCAATAGCTCGTTCCAGTCGAATGAGTTGGTCAAAGGTATACTCTTGCGTCAGATAATTAGTCAAACTTTTGACCCGAAGCGTTTCCACTGAGTCATACGGGAATAAACGAGCGAGTTGTTCGAGTTCAGTCACGATAGTTTCTCCTTCTCGCACTGGCTTGATTTGCTTTCGTTGTGGATTGACCACTTCACGAACCACAAAACCATCTTTAAGATAATATACCCGGTGGGCATAGCTAAGGTGAGCAGCGTTGTGTGACACCATAATAATAGTGCGTTTATCAAACGTGTTGATCTCGTCGATCTTATCCATTACCTGTTGAGTAGAGACTGAGTCTAAGTTTCCGGTTGGTTCATCTGCCAAAAGAATTTTTGGGTCATTCACCATCGACCGAGCTACCGAGACACGTTGCTGTTGTCCTCCCGAAAGCATTGGAGGAATTTTATGAGACACATGACCAACTCCAAATCGGTCCAACAGAGATTGTGCCCGCCGATCGCGGATTGGTTTTTCTGCGTCACAGAAAATCATTGGGAGCGCAACGTTGTCCAACACTGATAACGACGAAATCAGGTTAAATTGCTGAAATATAATCCCCATCACATATCGTTGGAAATATACTCGTTCCGACGGTGGGTAGGAATAAATATCATCGCCCCTAATCAAAAGTGTCCCCTCCCCTGGTGGGAGTGAACCTTGGATTGAGTACATCAATGTTGATTTTCCAGAACCAGACGCACCAAAGAGAATGATATATTCACCTTCAAAAATATCAGTATTAACGCCTTGCAGCGCTTTAAACTCATTTGCCTTACCTTGGTTATAAATAATCGAAAGGTCACGACAAACAATCAGCGGTTTTGCCATACGTACTAGTAGTATGACATACAATCTTCTAGCGTTGGCAGAAAATTCTGTTTATAAGCGATTACAGCCGTAGATTTTCGTTAATTACGCCAGATTTGGCCGTCACAACACTTTCGTGAATTAGTCGATATTCATCGGGCACTAACCGTTCTTCGATACGGATAGTGTAGGCACCTTTGGGTACCAGGGCTACGTAACGTCCATTACTATCAGTAATCTTTGAAGTTACCAGTGAGTCACCGCGGAAAATCCGGACTACCGCGTATGCCAGTGGTTCAGCGTTTCTGGTCAAGCGACCATAGAGTGGTGGTGCTCCACGAGTTATTCGAAGTAAAAATAGCAAAGTATAGATAGCCAACAAAATACCCGTAAGCCATGTTTGCGAGACATAGAATTGCCAAATCATCGCAATAAAACCGGCAAAAAAGAGAATTTGGGTCAGCTGCGCCAATAGTGGATCAAACCGGTGAAAATATTGGGTTTGGTTGGTGCGTAATTTTTCCACTTGATTCCAGTCATAGGCCGTTTGATCCATCGGAATATCATGCGCCACGGACGCCTTAACTTCTATAGGTCCACCGTAATACAGGTTATCGTACAACACGTCATACCCCACTTTCGGTAAGTGTGTGGACGGAAATTTATAATTTGAACGTTGTACTCTCATGGTATATGTACCTTCCGGCACCAAGAACCCATACCTGCCATCAAGGTCAGTAATGGCTTCAGCGCACTTCTCACCTTGCAGGTCAAACAGCTCAACGTACGCTGGATCAAGCGGTTCTTTAGTACGACTATCATACACAGTTCCCCACGGTTTTCGTTTGCGCCAAAATACTAAGAGACCAAAGATACTGGAAAAACCTCGTTCAAACACCCGACTGAGAGTAGAAAATGACAATGGCGTTCGCAACAAACTAAACGCAGTAATAGCTGATCCACCACTTAAACCAACCGGCACTGCCCATTTACTTTGCTCAACCACCTGCGCCACCCGCTCTAACGTTGGAGCTTCAAATGACTTGGCTATTGGCAAGGTACGAAGTACTTCATATGACTCACGCCAGGAGTCGCTTTCTGCTGGCAGAGTTCGTTCGATGCCCCGACGATCCTCACTATCATCATCCCGGCGCGGATTACGACCACTCCCGGCTGCAGCGCCATCCCGATCATCTTCATCGCGGTCGTCGTCTACATCCCGATCATCACCTCCTCTGCCAGATCGATTGTCTTCTTCAGTATCTTCATCTTCTTCCCCTTCCTCTTCGTCGACAGCTTCATCAGGCACTTCTTCTGGATCATCTTCAAGCACTACTGGGTCGGCATCAGGCGACAAATTCCAAGCTACACAATAATACGTCTGGCCTGGCTGAATCGAGTCAATGCGATCAAAGTTGTCATAATTTAAAACGTCATTATGACAATAAAATTCAGCTGACACATCATCTGTATTTCGTTGTCCAGGAGTAGCATTAAAAGTAAACGGTAAATCCCCTGACTCTAGTACAGTTCGCACCCACACATACGCTGGATTTTCAATCGTCTCAAAAGACACTTCTACCGCTGTGTACCCATTGGAATTGGTTGATGGAAACGTAAACCACCCAGCTCCAGCCGGACCAATAAAACTCCCTGCTGGAGCAACGGCTGATGCGTTACTCCACTGAAATCGGTTACCCGCCTCAAACTCACAACCAGGGTTACCAGCTACCCAATTTTTGGCTGTATCAAAGCGAATATTTGGTCCCCCATTACCCCAGTTTGGAAATTGATCTTCGCGTTCACAAGTAATGCTTTCAGTGATAAATACTACTGTGGCTGGACTCGGCTCTGGTGCCTCTGGATGAATATCGATTTCCTCCGCTGGTTCGTCCGGTGGTGGTTCATCAACCGGGTCGTCAGGGTTACTACTACCACCGCCGCCCGATTCATCTGGCGTACTTGTGCTGACATCAAAAATATAAACCGGACCCGGTGCAAACCCTGCATCAAAATTAGTCGACGTCGCGGTACTAATGCGAGGATCGATTATAGTGTAGCCGTCAATTTGAAAGTTAGGGCTGGTAAGCTGCGCCAATACCACGTTTGCTGGCAAACCAATTAGAAGTATCAGCCCTACGACATAATACCTAAAATATCTCATGATTCATCATCAGAAGAGTCAACCACAGCCACTGACGGCTCTTCGTTAACTGATTCCGGAGCTGCTGACGTGTCGACCTCTACCGGTTCATTATCATCTATTGTTTCGGCCGACACTTCAGATGCTTCTGATGCTTCTGGTTCAGCCTCGGTACCTATTACGTCTTCTGGGGTTGTGTCGTCTACACTCAGGTCATCTGACGTGTCGGCAGGATCATCAACTCCTATACCTGTCGGGGCACTAGTGCTAGCTATATCAACCTCAACTGCCTCATCAGTTGTACTCGCCACCACTTCAGATTGTGGAGTGTCACCGTCAGGCTCATTATTATTTGACTCAACCGATTCGTTAACGGATTCCGGAGCTGCTGGTGGGTCTATATCAAGTACTGCTTCAAGGACTTCAATGCGCTCTGTCAAAGCAGCGTTTTGACTTTCCAGTGACTCAACTCGCACTACATACGATTGGAATTCAGTCCACATTTCCTTGATTGCTTCCACTACGACAGCGAGCATGTTTGGTGTATTGAGTGAGAGATAATCGCCACCCTTTCGAACTACCTCGGGCAAAATCAAATCAACTTCTTGAGCGATAAATCCAATTTCTGAACTTGTCCCAAACCGCTCTTTGTCTAGCCAATTGAATGTTACTCCTCGTAGTTGCAACACCTTTTCTAGACCACCTTCGAGTGTAACAATATTCTCTTTTAAGGTTTGGTCAGATACAGTGCGGATGATATTACCATTAATATCTGTCGAAAGCGTCGTTGGAGCACCAAGGAGCGCTGACGACTGGATAGTGCCGATAACATCTAATTCAGCATCTGGCGTCGACGTTCCAATTCCAACATTACCACCATCCAAAATCGTAAATACGGTAGTTGAGGCGTCAAAGACAGTAAATATAGTACCAAGACCATACTGACTCACTGAAAATGCCGTGGCTGCACTCGAGGTAGCGACAGTAAACTGAGCCAAACTGGTCGTAGTTCCAACCGAGAATGAATTATTAATTGTTGTTGGATACAGATTACCACTGGAAGCAGTTAACAAGCTACTGTCACCGCCATACGACGGCGGAATTTCAGTGACAGAAAAGTATGGTTCACTGGTACCAACACAAGTGTTTTGACCTCCCCCTTCAAAATGGTACGCCCCAGCACTGACCACATCTCCTGCCGTCAAATCAGCCGTGTCAGAATGACTAGCCCACATTGGTTGATTGGCAAAATTAAACCCAGTACTTGCCCCACGATTTACAAAAGTACCATTTATAAAAATAAGAGACTGCACCAACTCATCCTGATCGATACCTTCTATACAAACTGCAACATTGATTAGATATTTACCGTCGCGCTGGATGGTAATGTCACCCGTTGTGGTACTAGCCATATTTCCTGTATCATACTGAATCGTATCCATAACGAGCTCTGTATTGGCACCATTAGGAATTGACTGCACCGCCGTACGAGACATGCGCGCCATATGAGTGGTAGTCGCATCTCCACC
>CAYGTP010000028.1:0-12802 GCA_964352875.1 uncultured Candidatus Saccharibacteria bacterium | reverse complement strand
GGCTGTATTTGATCCAGTCGCGCAGCGTTGATTGAAAGCGGTCTTTGATTTCCATAGTTATTGTGGTTCGTCGGTATCGGTATTACGTCCACCGATAATTTCACGTGGCCTGGAACCATCAGCCGGCCCAATCTCACCCCGTTCTTCGAGCATATCGATGAGTCGAGCGGCCCTTGAATACCCCACTCGTAGTTTGCGTTGCAAATATGACGTAGAGGCTTTGCCGGCTTCGAGGACGGCGACACGCGCATCTTCGTATAGGTCGTCATCGTCTTCATCATCGACCACAGATTCAAAGAATGCGTCAGGATTACTGTCGGTATCAGCTTCAAAGCTAATACCATCGAGCTCATTAGCGTCTTGTTTTTTGAGGTACTCAATGACTTTTTTAAGTTCATCTTCGGTGACGTACGCGGACTGGAGGCGGATTGGCTTTGGCTGGTCACCAGCTTTGAATAGCATATCTCCTTGACCAATTAATTTTTCCGCTCCAACGGTGTCGAGAATAGTGCGAGAGTCGATCTGTGAAGCCACCTTAAGCGCTAGGCGGGTCGGTACGTTGGCTTTAATGAGTCCAGTGATGACCTTGACCTCCGGTCGTTGCGTAGCGAGGATAAGGTGAATTCCAACGGCACGAGACATCTGCGCTAGCCGTACAATCGAGGCTTCTAGTTCACGCGGATAACTCTGCATGAGGTCAGATAGCTCGTCGATAATAATGACCATGTACGGGAGTGGCTCAGGTAGCTCAGCTTTATCTTCGTCGGTTGGTTCGGTGAGCGCATCAAACACGTCTTTGGCTGGCCGGTAGATGTTCTCGTGGTAGGAACCTAAATCTCGGACTTTATGAGATTGTAGAACGTCGTAGCGTCGCTCCATTTCTTTGATCGCCCATTTGAGTGACATCAAGGCGCGCTTGGGATCGGTGATGACTGGTGTGAGGAGGTGGGGAATGTCATTGTAGAGGGTCAATTCGACTCGTTTCGGGTCAACCATGATCAACCGAAGTTGTTCGGGGGAGTTACGGAACAGGAGGGAAATGATGAGGTTATGAAGCGTGACAGATTTACCCGAGCCAGTGGTACCGGCGATTAACCCATGCGGCATTTTGGCAATGTCAGTGAAGTGTGAATGACCGGTGATATCACGACCAAGTGCCACCAGCAGGGGTTTGGTGGAGTCAGTGTATTCAGGTGAGGCCAAGAGTGAAGCGAGTCCGATAGTTGCTTTCGCTGTGTTAGGGACTTCAATCCCTACCAGGGCTCGGCCCGGAATCGGAGCCTCGATACGAATCGGGGATGCTGCCAGGGCGAGCTCGAGGTTGTTCTGGAGTCCAACAATTTTTGAAATCCGGACTCCCTCGGCTGGCTTCAAGGCGTAGCGGGTGACCGTCGGTCCAATCGACACCTCGTCCATCTCAACGGTGATATTAAAGTTCTTGAGGGTACGTTTAATGATATTTGAGTTGGCTTTGATATCGCCGACTTTAGATTTCCCCTTGTCCTTATTAAGGAGAGACAGGGGTGGTGGGTCGTACGGTCCTTGGAAGCTTGATACGGCAAAGTCAGTTTTGTTACCTAATAGACGATCTTTGACCGAACGCTTGGCCGGTACTGGTTCGGTAGCCGTGTCAGCTTCGTCAGTGTCTGGTTCAATTTCCTCCTCCTCTTCTGGAAGCTCTAGTTGCTCTAGGTCGGCATCGTCCTCTTCGTCGTACAGTTCGTCCTCGGCAGATTTATGTCCAAAGCGAGGAAGGCGGAGGCCAGTGTTAAAAGTGAGGAATACCCCGATTAACATAAACGCAAACAGGAAGACCCAGCTAACAGTTGGTCCAACCAATGCACCAAGCGGCCAGGCGAGCGACATCCCGACGAGACCTCCCCAGTCCGGACTCCAGAGCTCAAACATACCAAAGACAGCGAGCGAAAGTATGATTCCGCCGATAATCTTTGAAGTACTGACCGCCTCGTCTTCCTTGGGGTTCAGGAATACAAATATATATAAGAAACAGACTAAGAATGAAATGTACTTACCGACGTCACCGAGTAGATACGCGAGGGTGGCATCGGTGTATTCCCCGATGAGCCCGGCTGAACCAAAGAGTGCAAGCAAGAAAAAGAGCCCGAGTGCTCCAAAGAGGACCGCCATAATGGCTTGCCGAGTATGAGGTGAGAGGTCATCAAAATAAGGTTCGCGCTCAGTTTTTTTGGGTTTTCGTTTGGCCATACATGTAGTTACTAGTAGCAGCATAATAGCATGTCCGACCTTGTTTTTAAGGCTGGTTTTGCTATCAGACAGTTGCAAAAAGTCAAAATAAGACTATAGTGTAAAGAACAGAAAATACTGTCTTAGACTAAAAGACGAGCTGTAAAGGACTTACACATAATGAAACAGACAATAGAAAAAGACATAAGTTTCAAAAGACTCTCAGAGAATGAGGAGTACTACAAGTATATATTCAAAAAGACAGAAAAGATTGTCAGTGTAGTCTTTTATATACTGTCCAATACAGAAAAAACAGACATGAATGAGGCTCTACACAGCGATTTGGCGGACCAGGCCAAAATCGTCCATCGGCGAGTCTTGGACACTTTGTCGCATTTTGAGCACGCGGCAGACGAAGTATTGACTGCGCTCTCACATGACTTGATCGCACTTGATAGTACTATCCGCATTGCTAGTGCCGGTGGCGTGGTGGGAGCTGAGGTGGCAGCCGTGGTACTCGGAGAAATTGAAGTAGTATTGCGGGGCATTAATAATCGTTATCTCCGAAAAATGTTAGCGTTTAGTTCGTTTGATTCGGTACCGAGTCAGACCTATCGACGTCGGCGTAATCCACAAACAGATACGGCAACTCCCGCAGCAGCGGCAGGAGATAGTGATCCTGATCTGCCAGCGAGTCCGTCTCGGGCGACCCCGGCTGCGGTTACCTATACGCCGGACCGGCGAGCACGGATTCAAACTATTCTCGAAGCGAGAGGAGAGTCAACTATCAAGGACATATCAGACATCATTACAGATGTGAGCGAAAAGACAATTCAACGTGAGTTGAATGCAATGATAGAGGACAATCTTATAAGACGGGAAGGAGAGCGAAGGTGGTCAAAATACCTTATTAACTAGTATCTTTATTTACTAAATTGTCTTTTTAAGTCTCTGATTTAAAAAGACAGATCGGTAGAATAGAATAGCTAGTGCAGTCGGAGGGAATAGTGTGACAAGCAGGCTCAAACGGCTTGTACTTGCCAAAGTAAAAAACTATTTTCTAGTCAATGTCAGTGTAAGAAGTGGAGGGATTGGCCGTCATCTCACTTAGTACTGCAAAATGGTTTTAGTGCTTTGAACATTGACTTTTCAAGCTCGAAACCGTATGTTTGCAGCGTACAGTAGGGCGGTACTATCCACACACTTCAACAGTGGTGAGAGAGTAACCACGTATACTGTACGTAATCCGCTCGGCGGCTTTTTCTATACTGGCAGTGGTGCTGGTATATATGAGTCTCTGAGCGCGGAGTGTTATTTGACAATCTTATACAGCAACTGGCACGTAGCCAGTCCAAGCTATAAGCATTGTGGGGCATAGTGACCCGACAATCATATCCACTTCTATACAACGTGAAATAGTAATCTATTTCACAACCACAACGAAGTATTCATTACCGACTGACTTTTCCTGATGCGGAAGCAAACAGACAGACACACAGCCTGGATATACAGCTAACCGGTAGGGGTAACCCTATTGTTTAGTGTTGTTCGTGAGCGGGGCGACCCGTTCGCAAATATGAATTAATTCATATTATCAGTAAACTCTTACGAGTAATCTTATAAGTAAGTCGTTCGTACGAAACACTTATACACTTATATATGACAGTAGCTAACAACTTTGCTGCAAAGCTCACAGTAGCTTTTGTAGCAAGCGCGATGGCAATCTCGGCTTTTGCTCCAGCAGCACAAGCACAGTCAGTAGATGAACTTACAGAACAAGTAAATTCACTTACTGCCTTGATTGCAACCCTACAAGCACAGCTTGGAGGTGGTACGACAGCAGCTCCGGCTGCTGCGGCCGGTGTATGTCCTTACACTTGGACTCGAAACCTGACATCAGGTGATACGGGTATGGACGTTATGAAACTACAGCAGTTCCTAAACGCTGATGCTGATACGCGAGTAGCAGCTACCGGCGCTGGTTCAGCTGGAATGGAAACTGAATACTACGGCCCAGCCACTGGTGCTGCAGTAGCTAAGTTCCAAGCGAAGTACCGAGCTGACATTTTGTCACCACTTGGACTCGTTAATCCAACACCATTCTTTGGCCCATCAACTCGAGACAAGGCAAACATGCTTTGTACAACAGCTCCAGTTGTCGTTCCTCCAGTAGACGGAGGTGATGATGACATGATGGAAGAAGATGAAGACGAAGATACAGCTTCAGCTGATCTTGACGGTGAAGGAACACTTGCAACCTTCGAAATCGATGATGACGAAGATGAGGTGTCTGAAGGCGAAGAAGACGTTTCTGTATTGAAACTAACTCTCGAAGCTGAAGACGGCGACATCGAAGTTGACCGAATGACATTCACACTTCAAGCTGTTGACGCACCTACACTAAACGAAGAAGAAGATCCATGGGATGTCTTCGAAGAAGTGTCACTCTGGGTTGATGGCGACAAGATCGCTTCATTTGAAGCTGATGATGAAGACAACTACCTAGATGAAGATATTGGAGAATTCCGATTCTCTGGTCTCGGACTTATTCTACGAGAAGATGACGAAACAGAAATTTACGTTGCTGTTTCAGTTATGAACTCTGTTGATGGATCAGATACTGCTAACGCAGCTGACTGGGACATCGAGCCAACAGAAGTTCGCTTCTACGATGCTGACGGTGTAGCTACTACAGAAGATGACATCGACGAAATGGAAAATGACGCTGATGATTCAGAAGAATTTGACATCGTTGAAGAAGGTACTGACGATGGGGCTGACGTTGAATCTAATTCAAACAACCCTGACGCCACTACTCTTCTCGTTGACGAAGATTCAGATGATTCAGATGAATTCGTTGTACATATCTTCGATATCGAAGTAGATAGCGATTCTGGTGATCTAGAACTTGGTGACGCATACGTTGACGTAACGGTCACAAACGCTAACCCAGCTGCTGCTATCACTGGTGGTCAAGAAGAAGTTATCGAAAGCATCTTCATGACTATCGACGGTGAAACTGTCGAAGGTGAAGCTATCACGACTGGAGCACCAGACGATGAAGATGATGCTATCGCTCTAAACGGCGGTACAACAACTGTTCGGTACCTCTTTGAGTTCGACCAAGACGTCGTACTTGAAGGAGACACTGACTACGATGTTGAAATCTCAATGGTGTTCCTCGGTCAAGACAGCAACTACGTAAACGGCGTTACTGTTGAAACTGAAGTTGATGGTTCACTTTGGGAAGTAGAAGGTTCTGCTGACGATGATGAACTGTCAGGAACTGACGACAGCGAAGTACACACTCTCGCAACTGTTGTTCCAGTTATCACTGACACATCATTCTCAACTGAACGAAATGAGGCTACTACACAAGGTACAATCTCATTCGAGTTCACTGTTGAAGCTGATGGCGACAACGATGTAGTAATCGATGTAGCTGACAATGATGACGTTGATGGTTCTACTGACGACATCCGGTTCACAATCACTGGTGGAGCTGCTGCTGGTACTGCAACTGGTACACTCGCACTAATTGATGGTGACGCTACCTACGATGGTGGTGCAAACACATGGACAATCAATGACGGTGACGAAGCTACCTTCGCGCTTGACGTTTCTATCGACGGAACAGATGGTGCTGGTACTTACCGTGTAACGGTTGAAACCATTGCTGGAGTTGAAGTTGATGAAACTTCAACTGGTATGGTTCTTGTAAGCAGCTAGTACAGCTCGTTTACTAAGGATTCATCCTGAAACAAAAAGCCCCTTCGGGGGCTTTTTGTGTGTCTGGTGGAATATATTCTTTGCGTGGGGACGTCAGGCTGATTGTTAGACTGCTTGTTTGGTGCTTGCTTGTATCTGGTATAAAATAAGCGAATGAAATTCAACATGTTACTGGTCTGTGCTGCTTTGGCTTGGCTGGCGCCTCAGTCTAGCTTGGCATTTTCAGCCGGGGAAGGGACCATGACGCCAATTACTGATAATACGTGGCTCTATAGTGCGACGAGAAGCTACACAGCCAGCACGCAAGCAATGGCAGTGCCAATGGCAGCGGTACCCGATTGGACACCGAGAACGAGTGGGAAGTATCTAAAATACCAAGTGTTGATCAATGATAAACCGGTTGCTGGCCTCGAGAGTCAGGCAATCGTGCTAAGTTCAGCTACGATTACCGAGCGTGGGTATAGTGTGCCAGCCGGAGAGTCTGCCGACTTTACGCTTATTGCAATCATTACACTCCCCGCAGACATCGAGGTTTCCCCTGATCTCCAGCTTGACCTAGAAGCAACATACTTCCCAATTACTGGATCAGACAGCTAGTCCGTCTGACTCGAGATTTGGACAACTGACTCTGGGTTGAGGCAACTGATTTGGGATTGAGGCAACTGATTTGAAGCAGGTAACTGGCCGCATAAAGTTGGTTACACAGAATACAGAATTTACAAAGGACCGGCCTTCGCAAGTTGCGAAGGCCGGTCCTTTGTTTGTTATACTTTTATATAGCATGGGGGAAAGAGCTGTTACATTTGCGTTAGGAGAGTATTATCATCTGTATAATCGCGGGACAGATAAACGCATTATCTTTTGCGATGCCTCTGATTACAAACGCTTTACCGAATTACTGTTTCTGTGTAACTCAGTTGGGCCGGTAAACATGCGAGATGTTTATCGCGATCATCGGTCAGCTTTCACATACACCAGGGGCGAGCAGCTTGTTGCTATCGGTGCGTATTGTCTGATGCCGAACCATTTTCATGTGTTGGCCACCCCACTTTGTGAAGGTGGCATGACAAAATTTATGAATAAATTAGGAACAGCATATTCGATGTATTTCAATAAAAAATATGAACGATCAGGTGCATTATTTCAAGGTAGGTTTAAAGCACAGCATGTTGATGACGATGTGTACCTAAAGTATCTATACGCGTATATTCATTTGAATCCTGTGAAACTGATTCAGCTAGACTGGAAAGAGAAGGGTATTTCGAATGTGAAGCATGCATTTAGCTACTTGGCTACATACCCGCATTCGAGTTTTATGCATTACTTGGGAGTGGTACGCAAAGAAGATGTTATTTGTAGTGTAGAAAAATTTCCCACTTATTTTACTGACACTGCCCAACATCAGAACGAACTACTCGATTGGTTGGGAAAAATTGATTAAAATTTATCTACTCTAGACATAAGATACTAATCTGGTAGGCCCACAAAACCTACAAAGGCCGGTCCTTTGTAAACTTGCTGGTACAATAAATCTACCAAGGACCCTACCAAGGACCCTACCAAGGACCGGCCTTTGTCGGTCCTTGGTGTTTATGCAGGCTAGATAGTTTAGGTCACGTTTAATTGATGACTCTATAAACAAAACTGCCCGGGAGCGTCGCTTCCGGCTGGTTTTGTTTGCTATACTAGTACAGACATGAAGGTGTTCAATAAAACCTTTTACCGGTTTGTCTTTAGTTTTGTGGCGGTCGTGGCCGTGTGTTTATTGTTGATTTTACTCGTTGGTTCACAAACAACATAACGTATGATTCGTATCACTGATCAATACTTATGGAACTTCATCTTCACGGTTTTCTTTGTGGTGTTGGTGATTATGGCGATTATTATTCTCGATAGCGAAGCCTACCGACCATACGATGAGTTAACAGTACTTGATTTTGTCTTGATTACGCTGGCGACTTGGCGATTGATCAGACTCTTTATCTATGACGCGGTCACCAAGTTTTTTCGCGAACAGTTTTGGGATGCGGAAGAGAAACGAGGTGGCAAGATAGTGTTGGTCAAACCAACACACGGGCCACGCCGCACATTGGCTGATCTGATGGGTTGTCCGTGGTGTTTGGGAGTGTGGTTTGGAGCGACGGTGACCTTCTTTTACTTACTGACACCGTACGCGTATTTCCCGGTACTGTTTCTTGGATTGTCGGCGGTGGCGACGTATCTCCAGCTACTCGCTAATTTGACTGGTCATGCCGCAGAGAAATTAAAACGAGAGAATGAAAACTAGATTTTGGAGAGATGTATGGTTTGCACTATTGACGTTTGTATGGACGTTATCTGCTATTGCTACGGGAGTGGGTCTGGTTGCCAACTTCGTCTGGGGAGAGTTTGACCTGACACTTTTATATATCGGTATCGGTGGGGCATGTCTATTTGTACCCATCAGTATGTATCTTTGGCGTAATCCAGACGCACGGGAATGGATTTTTATGTGGCTTATGCCGTTTTAACCTGACCATTTACTTTGTCGACAATTTTGTTATAGTAGCAGCCATCAGGCTCAAGACAGCTGGTGGGGGAGCGTAAAGGTTCCTCTCTAATGTCCCGTTTGGGACGCCGGCCGAGGTCCAATCTCATTTTGATATTGGAGGTCGAGCTCAAAAATATATTTTTGAGCCTGCATACCTAACTAATACAACCAAATGGCAATTAGTCGAACAAAAAAAGAAGAAATCGTCGCACGACTCGAAGGCGTCAGAGCTGATGCTGCGAGCATTGTGTTTGTTGGTTTTAACGGTCTTTCAGTGGCTGAATCTACCGATGTACGCAACGTACTACGAGAGGAAGACGTATCGTACTTTGTAGCAAAAAAGACACTTATCAAGCGAGTATTTGGTGACGCGTATGAAGGCGATATTCCAGTACTCGATGGAGAAGTAGCAATTGCCTACAGTACTGACCCAATCACCCCAGCGCAAAACATCAAAACGTTTGCAGCAAAATACAAAGATCGGATGAATATCTTGGGTGGCGTGTTTGAAGGCGTATTTAAGTCTCGCGAAGCGATGACCGAAATTGCCTCTATCCCAGCCCTACCGGTCTTGCGTGGTATGTTTGTCAACGTTATTAACGCACCGATTCAAGGTCTGGTTATCTCACTCAATGCTATTTCTGAAAAGAAAACAGCGTAATTATTTAATCCAAAGAAGATGTCTGGCGAAAAATAAATGAAGAAAGGCGCGCAAGCAACTATTCTGAATTTAGTTCCGAATTTGCGCCATTCCTAGCGCAAATTCCTGGAACACTCTAGATATGTAACAATGTAAACTTATGTCTGAAGATACTAATAAGGATGTGGCACAAGAAGAAGCTACTGAAGCTGCGACTCCTGAAGTTGCAGCAGAAACCAAAGCAGAAGCTGCTGCTTCTGACGTGGACGAAACAGTTGAAATCCCAGAACAATTCAAGAAGCTTGTTGAGCAAGTAGAGACTATGTCAGTACTTGAACTAAATGAGCTCGTTAAAGTACTTGAAAAGCGGTTTGGCGTATCAGCTGCTGCGGTAGCCGTTGCTGGTCCAGCTGGCGGTGACGCTGGTGGCGCAGAAGAGCAATCAGAATTCACGGTTGAACTCGCTGAAGCGGGCGCTCAGAAAATTGCGGTTATCAAAGTAGTGAAGGAAGTCCTCGGTCTTGGTCTGAAGGAAGCAAAAGAAATGGTAGACAGCGCTCCGGCAGAAGTAAAGGTTGGAGTCAAGAAAGAAGAAGCAGAAGCGCTCAAAGCAAAGCTCGAAGAAGCTGGTGCGAAGGTAAATCTTAAGTAAGCAACAGAGTTTTTGTACATACAAAAACGACAATTGCGAACTTACATCGCGCACTTCGTCTGATTGATACGAAAGTATTAATCAGACGTTAGTGCAGCCGATGCAAATAAAACAAACTTCCCAGACTCGATGTCTGGGAAGTTTGTGTTATATTAACAACAGGCTCAACAACCGTTGGGCTGATTAGAGGAAAGGAGGTCTCCAATGGGGATCGGCTAAAAGCGTTTCTCCACCGCTTCAAGCGGAGAGTGTTGTTTGTACCAGTGCGTTGGTACTTGTACCATCAAGCTGAGCGAGCGATGCGACAAACCGTACAGACTCGAGACGAGTTTGTGAAACGGTGGCTTGAAGCTGAGATGCGATATCGGGACTACGATGTCGCTGGTCCGGTGGTACATTTTGGCTGCACTTTGGTACCAGACGCCAGTAGTTCGTCCACCGACTTGAGGTTGGTATTGGCAAATGTGCTAAGACAAAGCCGCCAAGGCCTTTGTACAACAACCGAAGTAACCTAGAGGAGTTGCCATGATCGGCATTATACGGCCCAGCCATATGCGTTAGCGATTGCGACGTCGGCTGGGCCAAACTACGTCTACTGCATCTACAACACCCTCTAATTTCCACGTCTAGCTGGCAAAAATCTGGCTTATGCTATACTCATCCCACGATTTGATATGGCAGCTGATCCGCTCGCAATTCTGTTTGGAAGTCCGGCCCGAGTAAAACTCTTGCGCTTTTTCTTATTTAATCCCAATCGGGAGTTTACCTTTGAAGAAATCAGTCGCCGGGCTCGGTTGGTGCGACGAACCGCGCGAACCGAAATGAACTCACTCGAACGAGCTGGAGTGATCAAGAAAAAAACTATCTATCTCACGACTGAGGGAAGTGATAAGAAAACGAAAGCGCAAGGCTACACGCTCGATAAAACATTCCCGGAGTTACAAGCACTGCAAGGGTTTTTGTTTGAGACAGCACCAATTGACGGGAAGACGTTACTGAAACATTTACGTAAAGCTGGCAAAATTGATTTTGTTGCGATTGCTGGAGTGTTCCTACGGGAGTTTGAACACCGAATTGATGTATTGTTGGCCATGCCAAAACTTGATGAGAAAAAACTCCAGAACGCGATTCATTCACTTGAAGCAGAATTGGGTATCGAAATCCGGATTGCGCCATTTAGTTCAGAGGACTTGCTTTATCGAGTGGGGATGTACGACAAATTAGTGCGTGATGTGTTTGATTACAATCACCAAATTCTCGTTGATAAAATCGGGGTAAAAGACGAGCTCAGCTAATTTACTGATTTAAAAAGCTGTGGTATGGCCAGGCAGCTCGCACATGCATGCTAAAATAGCAGTATTACTCATTAAGATTTAAATACTATGCAAACTGATTGGGCTCAAGTCCTTCAATACTCATTTCAGACGATTTGGGTAGAGATGATAGGCATCTTGCCACAGATTGTGGTGGCGATATTGATCATCATCTCCGGGTGGATTATTAGTGGAATACTTAAAAGTATTATTGAACGAATTTTTCGTACCCTTAAAATCGACTCCGCGCTCGATGCGGCTGGGGTTGATACGTTAACCGCTAAAGCGGGGTACCCCTTGAATTCAGGAGGGTTCGTTGGGACACTCGTTAAATGGTTTGTATTGATCGTGTTTTTTGTGGCTGCTCTCGATGTACTTGGTCTCCAGCAAGCAACGTTCTTCTTGCGTGACACGGTACTTGGTTATTTGCCACAAGTGATTGTTGCGGTCTTGATTCTGTTTGGAGGAATGATACTTAGTACGTTCTTGCAAAAGGTAGTTGAAGCAGCCGCTAAGTCTGGTGGGTTTGCTGCTGCGCATATGCTTGGCGCATTTGCAAAATACGCAGTGATTGTCTTCGCTGTGTTAGCAGCGCTTAATCAATTAGCGATTGCACCGGAGTTGGTGCAGATGTTGTTTGCTGGATTAGTCTTTGCGCTTTCGCTAGGACTCGGTTTGGCGTTTGGCCTGGGTGGCCGGGATGCCGCCGCCAAATATTTGGCTAGTATGACTGGTGATCGCTCAGGTGGCGGGCATAATAACCACTAATTGAGTAGTTCAATACACACAAAACCGCGGGCCAAGGGCCCGCGGTTTTGTGTGTATAAGAAGTGGATAACTGCCTTGAAAACTATCCAGATTTAGGGCTTGACTTTGTTTTGATTTTCTATAGAATAGCACCCACGTGTTGAGAAATTTGGAGACAAAAAACATTTGATGTCGGCAACAATCGCATAGCGAGGGTCGCCGCGTCTCGCGGTTTTTTTAATCTACAATTTCACGAACATGCGATTCTTTGACAAACAGCTTGAGTGAGCGTCGCGCAGCCAAATGTGCGAACACGTAGTGTTCATACATTTGGCTGCATGACCGAGCGAAAGCTGGTTGTATGAAATGTCATACAATTGCATATCCTATCCAAACATCAAGATTGATAAGGTCTGGTGTTTGGAATCAAAGCCCTACCGTGGAATCGACGCCCGGTAGGCAGTTGGACGTTTGGATTTATCCGAACGTCCAGCAGGTAGTGTGTCGGGTTAGACAAGTAGTTGGCTTTGCCGCCAACTCGGTCTTTTCGTCCCCGACACACCATCAACACACAGTCTGCAGTATGTATCTGCAGACGACACTCAAAAATTGTACAGCGGTGTACAGCATTCCCGACGGGAATGTAAGGGTGTATGGTGGATGCCTTGGCTTCAAGGAGCGATGAAAGACGTGGAATGGCTGCGATAAGGTTCGGGGAGGTGCCAATCAACCTTCGATCCGGATATTTCTGAATGGGGAAACCCTCCTGTCATCGGCAGGAACTCTTGTATGAGAGAGCGTACCCAGGGAAGTGAAACATCTCAGTACCTGGAGGAATAGAAAGCAATAAACGGAACTTTCTTTCTGATCAGATAACCGCGTAGTTGCGGTTGCCATTATGGTCAGGAAGAAGGTTCTTGCGATTCCCTAAGTAGCGGCGAGCGAAACGGGAATAGCCCAAACCATACGTATTTATATGTGTGGGG
>CAYGTP010000027.1:0-14697 GCA_964352875.1 uncultured Candidatus Saccharibacteria bacterium | reverse complement strand
CTTTTAGCATGTCGTTCATGCAGTACTTTTGCGATCGAACCCAATACATCAATCAAGGCACTGGTCGAAGCGTTCCGTGCCACTACGTCACTTGCCGTTAGACTAACCGACAACGAATCAGTTGGCCCAATCATTGCCACATCTCCCTCGAGAATAAAGTCCGTTGTGGTACTGAGTATAAAGTCCGACGTAAAGTTCACCGTAGCCGTTTGCCGATCCCCGGCAAAGTCGGCGCTGCCTCCGACTGTGGTCTCGCCGCCGTCACGGACACCGTCACTGTTGTCATCGATATAGAGTGCAAAGTTGCTATAGTCAGCTACTTTCACGCCATTGCCGGCCAGGCCAAATGTAATAGATTCAATGGTTTGTGGCCCACCGCCCGGTGTGAGAGTAAAACGAATCAGGTCGATGTCCGTTTCGTCTGTCGCATTAAACCCATCTTCGGCTTGTCCGGCTGGATGTTCGGCGAGCGCTACTCCCGGGACGGAAATATCGAAAAAGTCCGTGCTGGTAGACTGATTGACATACTCGGCGGCAATCCAGGCGGCTGAGCGGCTGACAGTCGAGATGCGAACTTCGTCCACCGTACCGTCGAGATACCGTTCTTCCGAAGTTCCATGAGCATCTAAAATCCATTTACGATCCGCTCCAATAGCCGGACTGTCAGTGGTAATACCGGAACTCAGTGTGTCAGTGGCACTAGCTACCGAAGAACCGTCCACCCAGATGTCTTTTTCTTTAGAACTATTGCGTGTTACGTGGAGCATGTGCCATTCATCATCGACCAAATCTGTGCTGGCGTGAAAATGTTGCAACGACGAACCATTGTCCCCTCGCATAATTAAAGCGGCATATCCGGTATCATCATTATCAACACCATCAAAACCGGTTGTAAGTGCATAAATGGGAGTCCCGTCGCTTGCATCCCGGGAGGTCAAAATCGGATTATCCTTATCCCCTCCGGTGTCCAAATTTGTCCAGGCTTGGATGGTAAGTTCGCTCGCGACCCCAGAGAGATCCATGACACCCGCTGGCAAAGCAATATAATCGGCGGTTCCATCAAACTCCGCTGCTTTCCCTGCCAGCTTACCACCTGGAGCAGTCACGGCCATAGACGAACCGTCGGCATGATTTGCGTTCGCGGTCGAATCTATGTAGCCATCCGCGTCGTTATTGACTTCTTCGTCCAAGTGGTAGACCGCTCGATAACTGTTCGTCCATACATTCTGCGCGCCATACGGTTGGACGACGTTGTAGTCAGTGGCTTCCGGGTTGCCGAAGTAAATAAAGAAGTAAGTGTCGGTTGTACTGGAAATACTATTGGCTTTGAAATGTAGTTCACCTGTCTGTAGCGTACTGCTGGCGCTCACGAGCTCACGCGCGAGCTCGGTCGTATTATCACCAGCGATGACGCGGATATCGCCAGCATCGGACCGCGCGTTATCCCAGAAGTACTGCGGCATGTCAGCTAGGTCGACATACACGGGAAAGTCAGTGAGATCTGCATCAATTTGATCAACATCAATCGTGAGTATCACGTAGTTTGGCCAGTCAGCACTATTCCACGTTGACCCGCCAGCTTCAAACGTCCAATTCGTATTGTTATCGCGGTTTATCGAATTGAGTGCCAGGATACCGCCTGTTGTCGACTGGGCGTTAGAATCACGGACGTCCACCCCAAATACCTCTGACGGATTGGTTACTGTAAAGTACCACTCCGTTCCCGTTGCGCTCGAGCGCAGCCACACCGGCGAGCCTTCGCTACCTGTAAAATCAATCGCAAAGGCAGTGGTGGTGGCGCCAGCTAGAAATTGCACTGAAGTTGAAGCGATCAGTTCAAAAGTACCCGCCACGTTCATATCATTCTCGACTATAAATGACTGACTGGTTGTACCGTTCTGCGACGTGTTGGTGACCGTGAGATTATTGAAGCGATTGTATGCACCCGTGCCGTCGAGCATCCCGGTGGCAATCTGTACCGTATTGGTAGCAGAAAACACCACCGTGCCGCTACTATGTACAAAGTCAGCATTATTGGTGAAATCACCGCGAACGCTCAGGATTCCAGCGGGGAGCGTAGTGGTACCGTTTAATAAAATAATGTCAGACAGAGTCACACCAGTGCTTGAAAAAGTCGTCGTACCGGGACCAGTAATAGTGACATTACCAAGTGCATTTGTGCCCGTGAACGCTCCCGAGAGAGACTGGGACATAAGCGGCGCCGCATACTGTATGACATCACTACCGCCGGTGCCCAGGATATGTAACTTTTGTCCATCAGGACTCAAGTAAACTCCCCATGAATCATTCTCGACTGCACCATAATTGAGGCTGTCCGAGTAACTGGCGCTCGTGAGATCCCACGGCTCACTCATCGTATACTCGTACATGAGGTCGTCGGTATTATCTGTGATATAGAAGCGTGTCCCGGCTGTATTAAAGGTCAATCCTCGCGGCCAGTCTGATTGAGCAAAAAAATTATACGATTCACTGGCATATACAGCCGTACTGATATCCCAAGGAATCACCATCGTATATTTAAAAACTCCCTCACTACCGGCTTGACCGCCGTTAAAATCTGAACTGACAAAGAATTCAGTACCGTCAGGCTTAAACCACAAACCAGTTGGATATTTGGTTTGCGTAGCAGTACTGAACGTCACCCCAGTCGCATACGCTGATTCTACATTCCACGGCGTGGTAAGAATATATTCCGTAATATCTTCAACATTTTCTGTCTGGTCCACTACATACATGACCGTGCCGTCTGGTCGGAAAAAGAGCGTTGACGCAGTACCAATTTCTCCAGACGTATCCAGAACAATACTGTCATAACTGGCAGTAGAAATATCGTACGGGCTAGTCAAACTATACTGAAAGATTGTGGCACTGTTCTCAGCAGAAATATACATTTTGTGACCCTCCGCCCCAAACGTTATCCCTCGTTCTACGGTTACCTGTCCACTGATACTAAACGGTGTCCCATCTAGAACTGCGTCCGTGACTGAATACCCTTGTGTGCTCTTCAAGCGATAATTAGCCTGTGTTCCCTGCAATGTACCCAGCTGCACAAAATCGCCGCCGATCGACAACGTGACACCAGCTGGGATCGTGGTGGTACCACTTGAAGTTGCAATCGTGAAATTAGTTGTCGAGGCGTTACTCACTAACGTTTTAGTGGAGCTACCGGTAAACGTGATGTCGCCCAAGGCCTGGTTATCGGTGAAAAATCCAGAGAGTGATTGCATTGCCGACGCAGAAGAACTACCAACATAGTACGAAGCCTGCGCTCCTTGAAACACTGCACTATTCTGAATAAAGTCTCCGCTGACAGTGAGTTCAATCCCGGCGGGTATGGTGGTAGTACCACTATCGGCCATGATCGTAAAATCAGCCGTCGTAACATTACTTAGAAAAGCCTTGCTACTTGAGCCCGTGAGCGTAACGTTACCAAGTACATTTGTGCCGGTGAGATTACCTGCCACAAACTGACCGGCTTGCGGCAACGCGATCGCATACAGTTTATTCCACAAAATATAAAAGGTAGCCCCGTCAGCGCTTACTGCAATGTCTTGTGTCCCGAAAGCAGAGTCTATCCCCAGCACACTCCAATCATACGCAAACGTAACCGTAGTAATGTCCCACGGCGACGACAGACTGTATACTTCGACACTGTTGTTAACATGCTCAAGTGCATACATGGTCGCACCATCTGGCGAAAAGGCGACAGCTTGTTTATCTCCATTAGAAGTACCTTGCGACACTCCGCTATAGATTGTTGTACTGAGGTCCCAGGGTGTAGCCATTCGATACTCATAGACATGCCGTGGCGTACCGCTGTTCGCCATAATAAAGAACGCGGTGCCATCCTGATTGAACGTAAAGCCAAACGGACTGGTAGTTTCAGAAGAGAGGTCAATCACTACTGTGGTCGCCGCAGCAGTGCTCACATCCCAGGGGGTAGCCAAAGTAAAGAGCCGCACCTCATCGCCGTCATCGTCAAGTACATACATGTTGGTACCGCCAGTTGAAAACGCAACATCTTGCGTATTGGTGAGGCTCGCACCTAAGTCAAATGTTTCTCCACCGTACGAAGCGGAAGAAAGGTCCCACGGCGTAGCAAGGTCATACGCAAATACATCATCAGTACCGTTCCCGACATAGAACACTTTGGTACCATCAGGCTTGAATGCAAATCCTTGATCAGCACCATCCTGTCCCGAGACAGTAAGATTGGCCAGTGTGGTCGTCGAAGTAATAGTACTCGGAGCGGCACCGGTACCTGGACCAAATGTCATGTCCCCACCAGGGGACGAGTATGTGCCAAAATTAAGAAAGTTACCCTGCACTACAAACGCTGGACTAGCCTGGTACACCGTACCCGTCGCAATGTAAAAATCAGTTACGGTTGCCGTTGCTGCAAACGTCCACGACCCACCAACACCTGCAAAGCGCACGTCACCAATGTTTTCTGTACCAAACAGCGTCGAACTAGCGTGCCAAATCGGACCGATGCTTTTTCCGGTCGTCGTCGCAGTAAAGTAAGTACCTGAAGCATGTGGCGTAAATGAGCTGGTCGTTGTAGCAATCAGAGATCCAGCGATCGAAAGATCGTCGCTTCCACCTATATATGAAGCCCCACTCGCGAGCTGAAACGTCCCGTCGACCACCGAAGTGCTCGAACCATTGCCTCGAATCGTCACTCCACCACCAGGAATAAATTCGCTATTCTCCCAGATGTAGAGCTTCGTATCCTTAAAGACCGTCAGGGCTTCAGCACTGTTCGTGCTCGAAGCTCGGAAGCGTAGGTCGACATCATCATCCGTATCATAAAAATCAAAATCACCAGTAGTGATAAACGTTGTCGTCGGTGCCGCATCCACGTGACGCAAGATGACATGATCTTCATAGATATCAACTCCCGATACTGCTGCGGTCGTACTCGCGAGCTTTATAATCGTCGCGGCTTTTTCCGTTTCCCCGTTGATAAAAATAGTAATAGTCGTAGTCGGTTGAAGGTTGGTGGTAGCAATATCAAACCGATAGGTTCCGTTACTAAGTGACGAGGTTGCTTGCACACTTGGGGTACTGGTACCAACCGCCGCGCGCAAGCTTTTGCCGACACCAAATGTTGTCGTGCCGTCTGCTTCGTAGAGTGTCCCTGAGATAGTGACTGCAAAGGTAGTGTAGGGCGCGAGCAGAGCGAGCGCCCCTATAAGGACACCAATCAACCCACCTATATATGTATAGGTGGGTAGCATTTTTTGGAATTGTGTCCAGGCAGTGTTCATACGTTAGTTTTGCGGATCGTTACTTGACGGTTGCGCTACCGGAGCCGCAGGTACGTCTGGTTCTGGTTCAACAACCACTGGCGTTATTTCTTCTGGTTCTGGTGCATCTTCCTCACTCGGTTCAGTCGCTGCAGCCGGCGCTGGTTCTGGTTCATCGACTACCGTATCTCCATTTTCTTCTGTTGTCTCAGTGACTACCGCCTCTGACTCATCCTCAGTTTCGGTGGCAGCACTACTCGTTGCCCCGGTAGTGTCTGGCGTTGTAATAACTGGTGCGGGAGAAGTACTGGTAGTTGTAGTCCCAACCACAACTACTGGTGGTGTTTCAATATCAGTAGTAGCAGGCTCCTCATCCTCTATCTCATCGCTAGTTGCTGGTACTGGCACCGACATTGGTTGGTTTGCTAGATTAAGAAGTGAGCGCAATTCATCACCAGTCACACATACCCCATCAATACAGAGTTCGTCTGCTACCTCCACTCGATCTACCTTGAGACCAGCAATCGCCAGTACCCCATCAACAAAGTTTTGTGCAATGTAGCGCAAGCGATCCCATAGTGTCTCTTTTCCATCACCTTCGTTCACGGTCGACGTTGCAAACAACTCGGTAAAGAATGTCGTCTCGGCAGATCGATCAATGATTTGAGAAAGATTTACAAACATCACAATTTGTCCGACTCGTACTTCCTCTCCGCCATCAATGATAAGCTCTTCGGCATCTTCCTCTGCCAAGTCAGCCAACGCGTCGCGCAAGGCTTCAGCTTCACGTCGCAGATTTTCCTCTCGAATCTCCTGCTCGATATCTTCGTACTCTTCAGACTGACAGACGGTTGTACTCGTTGCATCAGTTGCGTCACCAGCCCCAAAGTAACAGCCGTCGTTAATGCGCGGGTCATCATTAATATTAATTGGCTCAAAGACCGGTTCCGCAATGTCGTCACCGAACTGATTA
The DNA here is from genome assembly GCA_964352875.1 of uncultured Candidatus Saccharibacteria bacterium. GTDB lineage: Bacteria > Patescibacteriota > Minisyncoccia > Phycocordibacterales > UBA918 > OLB19. Next base: position 8,454 of record CAYGTP010000027.1, on the reverse strand, counting down.
ATGAAGGTATCGGAGTATGCTCGATCGCCGTCAAAGCCTTCGAGCGCAAACCCAACAATCGTTGCCGTCCCCGTCGCTTTCATTGCGACACCCGGAATCGACGAAAGCATGAGCGGATCACCTACCGTTACTTCCCCATTTTCGTCAGAGATACGTACCGGCACACGACCCGAGAGCGCAATCGGATACGCCACTTCCCCAGCTACTAACGACGTATCGTCAGATCCAAGCAGCACACCCGGCTTGGTAGACACGACACCGATAATGCGGCCACTCTTCGTTGAAGTGGCTCGTTCTACAGAAAGACCGCCTTTCAATTTCACCAATTCACCTGGCAGTAAGTCTTGACTTGAGAAGTAATTTTCCGCTAAGTCAGAATTGCCCGAGAAAGACGACACGTACGCAATCCGACCAATTTCAGGTGTACACGTACCATCATCATCCACACAAAGTCCGCCGTAGCCAATCGCTACACCGGCAGCGTTGTTCACCGTGCCATCACCAATGGTGGTAGTCCCTTGGGCCGAAATAGTAAACTTAGACACTTGAGCATTCTGGAAGTCAACAAACTTTGAACTCGTCGAGGCAAAGCTCCCACCACCATTTCCAAAACTCATTAAGAGTCCTGTACCAGTAAAGGCGGAGCCCGTCTGGAACAATTGCAAGAGTTCTGAATTTTCAATCGTGTCTGAGAAACCGCGAATAGCGTTACCTTGATCGACTCCCTCCGTCTCAAAGAATCCACCCGCCGGCTCAAAGTCGCCTCCAGCGTCACCCCTGGTCGTACCCCGTACACCAAACGTGCGGGCAAACCCTGAGAGCGCCGTGTTTTCACCAAGTGTATTCACCCCTCGATCAACCTGCACCTCAAATCCGCGAGTGGTATTACCAAAGGTCGTACTATCTTCGAGCCGTAGAATATTTCCAACGAGGGTAGTGGTCGCTGTATTGGTAGCTTGCATAAACTGTCGATTGCCATACTGGACAGCATCCTCAACACTATTAGCGAGGGTGAAGTATTGATCGATTCCTGCCACACTGGCAGTGGTTGTATCGAGGCCTCGAATATCCATCGTCAAGAGTGAGTCTGGCGAGGTGGTACCAAGACCAACTCCCGTCGCGTTAACAAAGAGCGACGGCGCCCCGCCTTGCAAACTTGATGAAGCACTACCACCCACTGCGAAGCTCCCCTGCACAAAGGCGTTCTGACCAACATTGAGCGAGCCGTCGACAGTCAGTAAGTTGCGGACGCGCGCAGTTTGCGCCTCAAACACTCCTGCCAATAAAGATCCGATCTCAGCTGCGGGAGCCTTGAAAGCTGGGATCTCGTAAATTCTCAGGTCACTTGACCCCGCTACATACACGTAGTTACCACGCACCTGCAAATCATTAAACGCAGTAGTACCTGTCTCTCGATGAATAAAGCGGGGCGACAACGGCTGACTGATATCAACAATCGAAATCCCGGCGTTGAATCCTCCTAAATAAACGTAGTTACCTGTAATAGTAAGGCTGTTGCTAGCCGAAGTCGGCAACGAGGTTGTGGCGACCAAGACTGGTTCTGTTGATGTTCCAATATCATATACTTGAAATACCGCACCAGATTGTACATAGAGGTACTGACCTTGTACGGCAAAATCGTTATAGGCTGTAATCGTTGTATCATTTCTAACAACCGGATTAAATGGGTCAGATACATCAAAAATTGTGATGACGTTACCTTGTTCAAAAGTAGCATATACATAATTCCCTTGAACTTGAATCCAAGCATTATCCTCGTCACCTGACACTGACGGCGCCACGACAGTCGATACTTCAACCGGCCGGAGAGGATTACTTATATCAAAGATTGTCAATGAATTAGTAAAAGGCGAGGCTGCATACAGGTAATTACCAGCTATCTCGATTGCTTGGGTATTTCGACCGGCCGTATAGTCGGTGGACGTCCCAACAATTGCCATCTGTTTTGGTTCTGTAATATCAATGACTGTCACAAACCGATCCGCCCGCGATCCAACATATAGATAATCTCCGGCCACCGCCATTTCGTATGGACTATCTAGTAGATTTGTATCAACGATACTTCCGATCACAGTCGGGTTCGTTGGGTCGGTGATATCGTAGGCACGCACTGTATCAATCGTATTAAAGGAAACGAACGCAATGTCGCCAACGACCTCAATATGTGTACCCGTGCCAGCACCAGCACTACCGACCAAAGTTAAGTCTCCTGGTACGATTTCTTGGCTCGTTCCATAGAGTGTTAGACCCGCCGAGGTGTAGTCAGTACTCGTCCCTATTCCTACTCGACCACTGGCTGGATCGACCATGAAGGTTGGCACGCTCGACGTCCCCACCCGAAAGTCACCCCACACGTCGAGCGTACTGGCCGGAGACGATGTGCCGACGCCGAGCGCCGAACCAGTAAACACAAAGCTGGCACTTGAGGCGAGTGTGTCTGCACTGGTGGTATAGAGGATGGTGTTAGAACCACCAAAAGTAGTGAGGCCCGTCCCACCCCGCGTCACTCCCAAAATACCAACCGTGTCATCAAGTGCAATATTAAGCGTATTGGTCGCCATCCACTGTGTACCAGAGATAGTACTCATTAAGAGACTACCGTTAGCACCAGCCGAGTTAGTTGAGTCAAATAAAGCACCAGTGATAGAGACGTCACCAGCCACACTGAAGTCTTTCCACGGTGAGGTGGTACCGATACCGACGTTGCCACCATCTAAAATAGTGAAGACTTCTGTCGTGCCGTCGAAAATATTGACGATGTCGTTGGCGTTTTGTTGGCGGATGACGAACTTGGCGTCAGCGGCGTTGGTACTGGTGCCGATGAGGAGATTGTCGCTTTCTGAGGTGAGGTAGGTATCGTCACCACTGTCGGTGAAGCGGTCGATGCCGGTGCCGCCGGCGGGGGCGAGTTCGGTGACGGACATGAACGGTTTGCGAGAAATGTCTGTAAATGTGTCTTGACTTGCTCCCTCAATATGACGAGTATAAAACTCGAGGTAGTCACCAACCTCAAGACGCAAGACCCGTGAAACCTCCGCTTCGGGAGCAAAATTCGTACCGCCCGAATCATTTGACATGATCCCTATTCGAGTACCGTTTAGATCGATTATAGCCTCAATAATCTCACCAGCATCTATGTTAGGGAAAGAAATGCCTCCGTGTATCAAATAAACCCCCGCCTTCTTAATATCAAACCGATCATTGGTGGTAGCATCAGCGATGCCGCCAGTGTCAAATTCGATGGTGTCAAACGCGATTTTGGTATACGTGTTATTTAAAATAGTTTGTGCTACATCTCGCGTCATCTTGGCCATGTGCGTCGTCGTCCCTTGTGTAAATGGATTCCAGTCAGTCGTACCGTCAATGTTTTGGTAGAGTTGACCACTAGCGGTGTCGATGTATAGAGAGCCGCGATCACCAGTGACACGACCATCCGGTGAGGTGGTACCCATGAAGATACTTGCTTGGGTGTTGTTGGTGGAGTCGCTCAGGGTGAGGAAGGCAGAATCTTCAGGAGCTTCCACGGTGACAAAGCCACTAGCCGTCGTAGTGCCGATAGCTAATTTGTCAGTGAGACTTGTGAGATACGTAGTAGCACCACCGTCAGTGAGGAGTGAGCCGCCGCCGAAGCCAAGGGTGGAGGTGGCGACCCACACAAACCCACCCGCAGCAGTCGAAGAAGCTTGTAAGACATATTCAGGATTATAGGTATCACCAACATTAAGCGATGACGTGGCTAGATTACCAACACTCAAGAGCCCGCTAGCAACCGAGAGCCCGGTACCAGTGAAGTCAGTGATCGTGTCCCCCGCCATCACCAGCGTCGTCCCGGTAGCGGTACCAAAGGTAAGGCCAGAGATTGTGCTCGAACCATTACTAATGAATCCACCAGTGAAAGTAAGGAGGCCAGACGCAGTATCAGCTTGGTCGGAGCGAAGGAATGATGACGAAGCCACTCCTCCTACCGTGAGCGAATCTCCTCCACTATTAAGCGCTGAACCATTAAAATACAAGGCACCACCGAGGTTATAGAGACTATAGGTAGTTTGCGTAGGAGTGGTCGAAGCCAAATAAATCTCACCATTGACCGACAATAAACCAACCGGCGAAGACGTCCCAACTCCAAATTTCACCCCCGAACCAACGGCAAACGTATCTCCACTTTCACCAAGCGTTATTGTGTTTTCACCTTGACCTGAGATTAGTGAAGATTCTTCAAAGATTACGTTAGTCGCCGAGCCAACTGATCCAAAATAGACATCACCCTGTGAGCCAATATTTATAGTGGTGGTGCCAGCTGTCGTATCAATAGAAAAAAGTGAGGTGCCACTGGTGGTAGTACCAATACTAAAAGCGCCGACTGTATTGTTTGGAATAACGAAGCGCGTTGAAGTTGAGAAAACAAACAAGCCATCGGCCAAGGTCATACCGCCGACGGTCAACGTGTCGGTCGTGTCGTTAAAAGCAAAGTCAGCCGAATCTACTACAGCCGATCCTGACTGGAATAAGATTCTAGTATCAGTAAAGCTGCCGACTGATACGTCAGTGAGCGACAAGAACGAACTGGCTCCGGCCTGAATACCAAGCGAGCTCGTCGCTACCCACGCTGGCTCCCCACCTGATACCCACAACACCTGCCCGTTTGAGCCAGCGTTCAGGGCCGACACCGTATCGACTCCAGATGCATACAACAAATCACCAGTAGTAACACTCGACAACCCAGTCCCACCCCGCGTCACTCCCAAAATACCAACCGTGTCATCAAGTGCAATATTAAGCGTATTGGTCGCCATCCACTGTGTACCAGAGATAGTACTCATTAAGAGACTACCGTTAGCACCAGCCGAGTTAGTTGAGTCAAATAAAGCACCAGTGATAGAGACGTCACCAGCCACACTGAAGTCTTTCCACGGTGAGGTGGTACCGATACCGACGTTGCCACCATCTAAAATAGTGAAGACTTCTGTCGTGCCGTCGAAAATATTGACGATGTCGTTGGCGTTTTGTTGGCGGATGACGAACTTGGCGTCAGCGGCGTTGGTACTGGTGCCGATGAGGAGATTGTCGCTTTCTGAGGTGAGGTAGGTATCGTCACCACTGTCGGTGAAGCGGTCGATGCCGGTGCCGCCGGCGGGGGCGAGTTCGGTGACGGACATGCGGGGCTTGTACTGATTCGATGTAAGTGTATTTTGTGCTGACCCCTCAAAATGCTGAACATACATTTCCACATAGTCTCCAGGCTCTAAGTTAATGATTTCTGAAATTTCAGTACCTACTGTAACGTTAGCTCCAGGGCCGTTTGACTGGATTGTTTCTGCAATGCTGGCACCGTTGACATAAATCATCGTCCAACTATCCTCGTTGGCATCCATATTGGGAGCACCCCAATATGCATGCACTAAATACGTACCTGCCTTAACAATATCAAACCGATCATTCGTCGTAGCGTCAGCAATACCACCGGTGTCAAACTCAACAGTATCAAAGAGAACTTTGGTGAGACTAGCGCTGCTAATACTCTGCGCCGTATCCCGCGTCATCTTCGCACTATGCGTCGTCGTCCCCTGCGTAAACGGATTCCAGCCAGTCGTACCATCAATGTTTTGGTAGAGGGCGCCAGAGGCTGTATCGATGTATAACGAACCGCGAGGGGCTGTCACTCGTGAGTCTGGTGACGTAGTACCGGTGTATAAGTTAGCTTGAGTGTTGTTGGTACTGTCTCCGAGGGCAATGAGCGCAGTGTCTTCAGCGGCTTCGACCGTGAGGCGGGTGTTCGGGGTGGTGGAGCCGAGGCCGAGGTTTCCGGCCAGGTAACTACTAGCCGCTGCAGCTGAATAGAGAGCGAAGTTGTTAGTCGCATCAGCGACAGCATTGATATATAGACCGTAGTTATTATCAGCCGTACCACCAACTGTCGTGTAAACGCCATAGTGTGCAGTTGTACCTGTGGTAGTTAAATTTCCAGACACGGCTGAACGAACGCCGTATGAATTTACTGTGTACGCACTACTGCCTGCACCCGATCCGCTCGAGACAAAATCACCACCAACGATTGTTGCACTTTGGGTCGTAACACTACCAGAAATAGCAGGCAGGTTTGTCACCTCGCCTCTAATAGCAGCTGCAGTGAGACTGCTAGCCCCTCCACCGAAGCTTTGACTGAGGGTCGCTGATGGATTAATCGAACTCAAAATACCATTTGCAAAAATATCAGTTGCGTCTCCGACGTCAGTAAACGTGAGGTCACTTAAGTCCGTTGATTGATTAAGGCTATTGAAAGTGCCACTACTCCCGTCCAGTGATGCCGTTGGTGCAAAAATCGAACGAACACTGTCATATACAGTTCCAGAAATACTTCCGGCAGCAAAGTCTGGACGATTACTAATGATGGCAGCCAAGTCAGTGAGCGTTGTGCCAGTCTGATCGACCGCTATCCTCCCAGTAGTTGTAGTGGTTCCAATTCCTAAATTATCTTGAGTGGCAATCAGATACGTCGTACTGCCATTCTCCATCAGTAATGATGGATCTCCAGCCGAGAAACCGAGCGTGCTGGTCGCCGCCCATACAAACCCACCAACTGCCGTTGATGATGCTTGAAGTACATAGCCATCAGTCGGACCGCCAGCGATATTGAGTTCTGACTCAGTAATACTCGTACCGAGCGTGCTAGCCAGTGTATTACCAGTGATGGAAAGACCGTCTAGTGTACTGATGTATTCAAACTGTGAATCACTATCGTCCCAAAACACTAACTGATCAGCGCCTGGGTCCGCCAGTGAGGTCGAGGCAAGGTCATCTAGTGTATTGTCACTCAAGTCGTCAGTATCCAAATCAAGGTTGAGAGACGAACTAGAGACACTCAAGGTACCGTTTGTGTTAACCAAACCAGTTCCAGTTAAATCAACAAGATTGTCGCCGCCAATCACGAGGTTGGTGGTCGTAGCAGTCCCCGAAACTACCAGATCAGTTGTTGAAGCTCCGCCCGCTAAGGTCAACAAACCGCTCGCTGTGTCTGCCTGATCACTCCGAAGAAACGAAGACGAAGCCACTCCTCCTAGACGACGCGCCTCAAACGCCGCGGGTACAGATCCTAAAATTTTTCGCGGCGACATTTCACCATCCCAAGCTGGACTCGTTGTGGTTGAACCAATTTCTACTCCCAAATACAAAGTCTGATTAAAATCAACTCCCGTCAACGCCGTAGTCGAACCAAGCATGATGGAGAAGAGACCGTTGGTAACCTGCACCCCTTCACCTCCCGAAACCAACCATTCTTCAGTCCATTCTATGCTAGGACTGGTGGTGGCAGTATCCAAGGCTGGCGCCAGCCAAAATCGCATATTGTATGTTCCATCCGGGACCGCACTCCCGGTAGCGTCGGTCAACTTACCTTGGTAGTTAATTTCTGGGTTAGTCTGCGCAATCGCACTACCACTACAAGCCAGAAATATAATCAAACTACATAACCCAACACTAAGCCGCTGGACCATACGAATATGCAGTTGTAGCCAGCGCATACTCATAGAGATAGATCGACGTTATTGGTAGAATTGATAATTTCGTATCGATACATTAAATCAGACGTCTCTCGAAACACCGGAACAATAACTCCAGTCTGTTCGTTACTCGGTGCAACTTCAATCGGGTCAGAGAAATAAATATCAATAGCACGATTGCTAGAGCTACTATGTGTCACCCGAATCCGCTGCTCATCATCGACTCCGCGATACACAACATGACCAACCCCCTCAACTTCATTGGTAGTAAAGTTGCGAATGAGTGTAAAAAACTCTGGCCACACACTAGCAACACCACCAGTACTAACGGCGAGCTGGCCAACCGTCAGTTGCGGAGTTAGCCAGGACGCAAAGCCTACTCCCCATCCCAAAACTAGTACCATTGCCACTTTGGCAAATACGCTCATGGAAAAAATCTGGAGAGTCCTGTCAGTCAGATCGAAGGCTTCATCACTTTTGGCAATCGTGATTTGCTCTTTCTTTCTCTGTTCACTCAAGAGCTTGTGCCGGGACTGCTGAATTACCTTGCTCTTGGCAATGTAATTTTTGAGAGAAGGTAAATCAACATACCACTGCCGATTAACTTGGGTGGCAATGATTTTTTTTGAGCGCGCGAGTCGACTAACATAGTCATTTGAGTATCCCACACGCTTAGCCGCTTCTTTACTTGGAAGTAGATTTGCCTGCTCAATTTTCAACGACTCAGCCATACGAATTATCTATATATTATATAGTTAATCCGGCTATTAAACTGACTAATTTCTGGCTATTTTGGGGACAGCTTTATTGCAGAATCTTACACAGTAATCACACTTCTAGTTTTGCGAATGATTCGCAAAACTAGTTACAGTGAAACTTTGCTAAAAATCGATGTAAGACTTTTATTTCTCGTCTCACTCAGTCGTCGCCTATAGAG
>CAYGTP010000026.1:9039-15740 GCA_964352875.1 uncultured Candidatus Saccharibacteria bacterium | reverse complement strand
TAGAGCATCGGTTTTGTAAACCGCAGGTCGTCAGTTCGAGTCTGACAGGTGGCTCGAGTGAGCGTCGTATAAAATAAGTAGTACGTATTTATTTTTATGACCGAACGAGAGAAAGCTGTATGCATATACAGGTGACCAAACGCTATTTCATCGCCTGCTTCTTCAACCGCCGCTTTTGCACTGCTGTTAGGGCTGTCTCCGCTTTATGATCAGCTACCGCTGACAGATGGGTGGAGGTTTGGTTATTAGCAAGATTTGTACCAACAACCTTATCGTAGTTACTCCGCCTTCCCCACTCATCTACCATCGCGTACAAAGCTAATAGCCACAGCGCTGACTGTCGCCACAACCAAATGCCGGCAAATCGTATCGATAAGCGATTTTCAAAAGTAATCACAGCCAGCAACACGTCGTCACACCAATTATCGAGACGTAGTCGAATCGCTGATGCAACCAACCGATTGCCACGCTTCTGTTCTAACGCAAGGAAAAAGCCATACCCTATAAATAGAATACAGCTTATTCCTAGTAACCACATGGCACTGCTCATTCCACTATTTTACAGACATTCGTCGAAATTCAACAATCTGCACATTTTCTCCAAATTTTTGTACTGCTCCCGCTATCATCTCGCCGATTGTTTGATCGGGATTCTTAATAAAAGGCTGTTCTAGAAGAATTTGTTCTTTAAAGTAAGAACTCAACTTGCCTTCCATAATCTTTTCTTGCATATCAGCCGGTTTGTCTTTCATCTCTTCAGCAAATACTTCTTTGGCCTTAGTGATAGCAGTCTCATCTACTTCATCTCGAGAAATATAACTCGGTGCGGTTGCGGCCACATGCATAGCCACTTCGCGTGCCAAGGTGATAAACTCTTCGTTCTTAGATACAAAGTCTGTCTCACACGCTAGCAAAATCATAGAGGCTACTTCGTTAGTGTTGTGCACGTACGTCCCAACAGTACCAGCCCCAAGTGCACGATCAGATTTTTTATCAGCGGCTTCGCTGCGACGTTTTTTCAAAATAATCACTGCCTTCTCCATGTCTCCACCCGCTTCAGTAAGCGCAGCTTTACATTGCATAACTGAGATACCGGTTTTGTCTCGCAACTGTTTTAGTTGCGCCGTTGAAATTTCCATAGATTCACTAAGAACTTAGATAAATAATTAGGCGTTCGCACGCGGCGCCGGTCGATGAGCACTGCGCGGGGCAGTCGGTTTGGCCACTGGTTTGACAACTTGGTTGGCTCGGCCGGCAATAAAGGCTTCAGACAGTTCCCTCAAAGCCAGAGTAACACTCGCAGTCAAAGAATCATTTAGTACTACTGGGTACTTAACACGTGTCAAATCGCAATCTGAACCCGCAATCGCAATCACTGGGATATTGAGGTCAGTCGCTTCCTGCACAGCAATAGTGTCGTGTCGAGGATCAACTACTACCAAGGCATCTGGACGACGTTCAAGTGTTTCAATCCCACCAAAGTTGAATGTGAGTTTGTCGACTTCGCGACCAATCACCACTCGTTCACGTTTAACGTATTTACGTTCCAGCGCACCTGAAGCCTGCTCTTCTTTAAGTTGCTTCATGCGTTCAATCCGCTTTTTGATTTCACTAAAATTAGTCATCATGCCACCAATCCAACGGTTAGTTACATACGGCATACCCGCTGCTACAGCAGCGCTGTGAACTAATTTAGCAATTTCTTCTTTAGTACCAACAAACAGTACAGTTTTGCCATTTTCGCCCAGTTGCTGGAGGACTGCTTTAGCAGTTTCAATAGTCTCAACTGATTTCTCTAGGTTGATAATGTCTGTCCCCTGTTTGTTACCAAAAATATATGGTGCAACCGATGGGTGGCGGCGGCTTTTTGAGAACGCAAAGTGCGACCCGGCACTAAAGAGGCGTTCGATGAGATTTTTGTTGTCTGATTGTGTCGTCATATAATATAAGTGCGTCCCCAGAGCCGGACGATATACGTCAAATAGCCTTGGTTATAAGCGCGCTGATGCTACCATAGTAACCAGCAATGCGCAACCGATTTACTCGCCGCCTTGCAATGCTGATTGGGCAGTTTGGAGCGTAGTGACGATATCGCCAAGCTGACCAGCCATGACAGCATCGATATTGTGCCAGGATTCTTTAATCCGGTGGTCGGTAATACGGTTTTGCGGAAAATTGTAGGTACGGATTTTCTCTGACCGATCACCAGTACCAATTTGTTTACTACGGGTCTCAGCGTGATTTTTGGCCTGTTCCTCTTCATGGAGTGCCTCGAGTTTAGCCACCAAAATACTCATAGCTTTTTCACGGTTTTTTAGCTGCGAACGCTCAGACTGACTACGTACCTCAACCCCAGTCGGGCGGTGTACCAGGCGAACGGCCGTCTCAACTTTATTTACATTTTGCCCACCTGCTCCACCCGAGCGAGAGAATTCCATATCGATATCACTTGGCTCAATTGAAATAGTTGGTTGTTTACGCATTGGCAACACTGCAACCGAAGCAGTAGATGTATGAATACGGCCCTGCTTTTCCGTCACCGGGACCCGTTGAACTCGATGTACGCCAGTCTCGTGTTTGAGGTGCTGGTACGCGTCAGGGTGTAATATCTCAAAGACGGCTTCTTTAAAGCCGCCACTCGTGGCGCGTGACTCGCTCTGAGCAGCGTGAGGCCAACCGTTGATTTCAGCGTACCGTAGATACATGGCAGCTAACTCTTCTGCAAACAACGCTGCTTCGTCAACACCCGCCCCCGCCCGGACTTCGAGTACTACACCATAAGGTTTAGCTTCTTCTACTTTTGAGGCTTCAATAATTCTAGCCATCTCATCATATTGCGTTTCAAGTGATGCAGTAAGTGTGGCTATTTCTTCTACTGCGAGCTCAGCCATAGCCGGATCAGCTTCAGCCAGACTGGTCGCTTCTTCAAGCTGTTTAGCTGTATCATCAAATCGCGTCATCAAAAACTGAGTTTTCTGATGGTCACGAAATGATTGGAGAATGTCTTCAGAGAATTCCATGGTTGATATACTACCTTGTTTTAACAGCATCTAAAAGTAAATTGCTGTACCATAAGCACAAATTGCCTCAGCGATACACCGTGAGGCAAATGTTGAAGCGCAGGCGCCCTGTACGACCAATAAATGCTGTAATGCATCAGAATAACCAGTGGAGGTTAGGCTTTCTTGCCGGCTTTGGCAGCCCGTGCTTTAAAGCGTTCTACTCGTCCAGCAGTATCCATCACTTTCTCTTGACCAGTATAAAATGGATGTGATGCACTTGATACATCTACCCGCACAACTGGATATTCTTTACCATCTGTCCAAGTGTCAGTAGCATCAGTTTCGATGGTAGAACCAATCAAAAAACGCTCGTCACTCGAGTTATCGTGGAAAATTACAGGTCGGTAGTTTGCTGGGTGAATGTCTTTTTTCATATACTTTATGGTCACGACTATTATACGCAACCGATTACATTAGTGCGGCAACTATACCAGAATCAGCTTAAATGGCAATGGTGAGGCTTAGCTACCCGTAAGAATCCGGATTTCGTTCTCCAGGCGCGCTTTACGCTCCATCACATTGTCACCATATGGGAAGTTGATTGGATTGGACGCCCCACCCCACCCAGCGAAGTACCGAAGCGCGGCCGTCCATTCAGCTTTATACGTAGCGGCACCGGCACCATTATCGCGCATCAAGAGACCAGTCGCCAAGAAGGCATCCTGGTTATCAAATGGACTAGACGGGGTTGATTTGCCCCGCAATCGTCGAATAGCATCCTGACTAGCGTCATATACCCAACCATTACCATTATTGACGTACCCGCCATAAATTGCCCATGTAGACGGAATGAATTGCGATGGACCCATCGCTCCTCCCCACCCGATTCGTTCACCATTCCGGATCCACGGGCAAGAAATCTGTTGACGGCTGGTATCAAACCCGAGTGTTGCTGCTATCGCGTCAAACACTGGAGCGTCACGGTCTGGGTGCATAACCGACTTCCCTTGCACTAGTTCGGTATATACACAGCTTCCAATATTACTGCCGTACGCAGATTCTTGTTCAAGAATTGCCAAAATCAACGCCGGAGAAACCCCCGAAAGGGCACTGGCATTTTTAGCTAGTTGCACGGCTTCAGGAAATGGAATCGCCCCCCCACCACCTAAGAGTTCAAATAGCTGGGCTCGTAGTTGCGCAGCGGTTTTTTGCTGGGCTTCCAATAACTCTTGATAAGTTTCTTCTTCGCCTTTTGTGATCGTGAGGACCTGTGCCTTTTCGGCTTCTTTTTGTTCGATTCGCTGTTTTTCTAATTCTTGCAGACGCTTTAATTCGGCTTCCGTTTCTTGTTTATCTTCAAGCGAAGTCTTTTGTTCTTCTGTGTCTCGTTTAATGGCATGAAGGACTTCTAGTGACTCATTTAATGAAGTCTTAATCGCTCGAAAACTTTCAAAGTCAGTAAAAAAGGCAGAGAAATTTTGATTACTCAGTAGTACTTCCACCATCGAGAAATCATCCACTTCTGCCGTCTTACGGACCAGCTCAGCCAGCGATTGTTGTTGTTTTTCTAAACGTTCACCCAACACCTCAATCACGACTGCCTTGTCACCAATCTGGTCACTCAGTTGCGTGATAGCCACCGCTCTGGCTTGGATACCGAGTTGCGTCTTTTCTACTTGGGCTTCTATAATCTCGAGATCTCGTTCTAATGATTGCCGCTCAAGCTGCTTATCCTCCACCAGACGCTGCTGGGTTAAAATTTGACGCTCGACATTTTGGAGTTCAGTTTCGATTCTTTTACGTCGTTCACTTTCAGTTTCAGCCCATCCTATCTGTGGCAGGACAAAGGAAAACAGCAATAGCAACGCAATGAATCGATACATCTCTACTAGTATACCAGGTCTATAGCTCAACCTGCAAAATATTATGTAACCCTACTCTGTTTCAGCGTCAGCATCTTCTTTACCTTTCTTTTCCACTTCAATCGCCGCCATGTCTGGCGCCGCTGCAGTATCTTCATCAACTTCTTCAGTAGCTACACTCACGGTTGCTACCATATCAGTAGGTTCTTGTGAAATAGCGATTCCTTCAGCGACAGTCAAATCAGCTACTGTGATGTGTGAATCCAAACCAACCAGAGTACTTAGCTCGACATCAATATGTGACGGCAGAACGCTCGGTCGGCAAGTCACTTCGACTTCATGCAGCACCTTATTTACGATACCGCCTTGCTTTTCCGCTGGTGCTTCACCGATAAAGTGCAGTGGCACATCAGTGGTCAACTCTTTACCACGTTCAATCGCATAGAAGTCAACGTGTGTAACTCCACCTTTAGCCGGATCGAAAGCTAAATCCTGGACCAACACTTCAATCTCTTCTTCCAGACCAGTTAACGTAATAATAGTCGATTCACCGGCTGTTTTATAAAGCTTGTCAAACGTTTTGGCATCAACAACAATCGGGGTCGATACTTGCTTTGGTCCATACACCACTCCTGGCAATTGGCCGGCAGCGCGGTGAGCGACAGCGCTTTGGCTGCCTCGAGCTTCTACTTTTAGGGTTATTGTCATACGCGAGCTACCATACCACTACTCCCCAAAAAGCTCAATATCCCCCAACTAATAATGGTAGTGGTGCTATACTGCAGAGGTATGTCAGAACCGTATGATTTTGTCGCCATTGGCGATATTGTAGTAGACGCATTTATTGAATTATCAAAAGACGACGCCGACGTATCGATTGATATGGATACTGGCAAAAAGACCCTCCAGATGCCGTTTGGGAGTAAATTACCCTACCAAGATGTGACTGTAGTTAATGCGGTTGGTAATTCGCCAAACGCAGCTGTGTCCGCCCATCGCCTTGGACTCAGGTCAGCGTTAGTTGCCAATCTTGGTCATGATCGTAACGGTAAAGACTGTCTTGAAGCACTCCGTACCGAGGGTGTCCACACTGAGTATGTTAAACAACACGAAGGTAAAGCCACCAACTATCATTACGTACTGAGATACGGACCAGAACGAACCATCTTGATTAAGCACGAACAATTTCCTTACGTTATGCCAGCCTTTGAGGTAGCTCCACGCTTCATCTACTTCTCATCAATTGGCGACCACGGCTTTGATTATCATTTCGAAATTGCCGAATACGTAAAAGCTAACGATACGAAATTGGTCTTCCAGCCAGGTACGTACCAGATTAGACTAGGACATGAGAAATTAAAAGCGGTCTACGAAAATACAGAAATTTTCTTCTGTAATAAAGAAGAGGCGCAGCAGATTCTTAATACTACTGAACAAGATGTGCCAACCTTGATTCGGAAATTTAAAGAACTCGGTCCAACCCTACCAGTCATCACCGACGGTCCCTACGGCGCCTATGTGGTTGATACTGACGACCAAGCTTGGCATATGCCAATGTATCCAGATCCGGCTCCCCCAGTTGACCGCACTGGTGCCGGCGACTCATTCTCATCGACTTTCACGGCCGCAATTGCACTTGGTCACGACCCGGCGACGGCGCTGACCTGGGGACCGGTCAACTCAATGAATGTTGTGCAACATATTGGAGCCCAAAAAGGTCTCCTCACTATGGAAGAACTGCAAGACTTTATAGCGAAAGCGCCTACTGACTACGCAGCCAAGAAAATATAACCCTGGAAACATATAAAAAAGCGCGGTGGGCCATAGGCCCCCCCCG
>CAYGTP010000026.1:0-9029 GCA_964352875.1 uncultured Candidatus Saccharibacteria bacterium | reverse complement strand
GAGTAAACGCTTCGCAGCATCCACTATTGCTGCCGCGTCCATTTTGTATTCCTTCATCAATTCAGCCGCCGTGCCGGATTGTCCAAATCGATCTTGTGCACCAATCCGAGCAATTTTAATCGGATGGACTCCAGCCAAATGTTCACAGACAGCTCCACCCAGTCCACCCGCCGCCTGATGTTCTTCGACAGTCACAAGTACGTCGTGCTCCGCCGCCAACTGCTCTATGGCTTTGGTATCGAGTGGTTTGATTGTAGCCACATGCAACACTGAAGCTCCAATTCCTGCTGCTTCCAACGTCTGGGCAGCCTGCATCGCTTCATACGCTAACGTACCGGTTACTACAATACCGACTGATTGATCATGGCTGTCAGTTTTGCGATAAAACAATTCTGCCTGGCCAATTTTGAACGGCGATTCGTCAGTAGTCACTACAGGTGTCTTTTCCCGAGCAATCCGAATATACACTGGACCAGCGTGCGCCACTGCAGCGTGCACAGCCTTCCGTGCTTCATGAATATCAACCGGAGCTATTACAACCATCCCCGGAATGACACGCATCAAAGCAATATCTTCGAGCGCTTGGTGAGTCGCCCCATCGGGACCAACGGAAATGCCCGAGTGTGCGCCAATAATTTTTACATTTGATTCATTGTACGCAATAGTAGTGCGAACCTGCTCCCAACTTCGTCCCGGAGAGAACATCGCATACGAAGCAATAAATGGAATCTTCCCCATCGCCGCCATGCCTGACGCTACTGATGCCATATTTTGTTCTGCAATTCCTACCTGTACAAATCGGTCTGGAAATTCATCGGCAAATAAGTCGGTTTTTGTAGAACCGGTCAGATCTGCACTGAGTGCCACCACTTGCATATTTTCTTTACCTGCCTCCAATAAGCCTTGCCCGTACCCGACGCGGTTTGGCTCCTGATCAAGCGTTCCTGTTTCGATTCGTCTATCTAAATGTGATGCAAACATACTTTATGCGATATCGTGATTTTCAATACTCTTGGCTAACGTCCGTAACGTGTCTAGAGCCACCTGGGCCTGCTTGTCTTTCGGCACTTGATCTTCTGGACCTTTGCCTGGTGGATTGCCGTGCCAACGAAAATCTCGTTCAAACACTCCAACACCTTTGGATGGAATAGTGTGGGCAATAATAATCGAAGGTTGGCCATAGACTGCTTGTGCTTTGCCAATAGCATCGTTAACAGCACGGATGTTATGGCCATCAACTTCTTGGACATCAAAATTAAATGCTTCGAACTTTTCGGCCAGTGGTTCGAGCGGCATGACGTACTTAGTGTAACCATCAATTTGAATCGCGTTGCGGTCAACAATGACAATTAGATTATGTAACTGTTCCTTGCCCGCCAACATAGCCGCCTCCCAAATTTGGCCTTCGTTCAATTCCCCATCACCAGTCATGCAGTAGACGTATTTTGATGTATATTCGTTATCCATACGCTCAGCAATTGCCATCCCGACTGCCTGCGAAAGACCAGAACCAAGTGGTCCAGAACTAGTCTCAATCCCCGGCAAAGAACCACGGTGTGGATGTCCTTGCAACCGAGTACCGAGCTTGCGCAGCGTCAGGAGTTCTTCGACGGGAAAGTACCCAGCGTGCGCGAGCGTGGCATACAGACCCGGACAGATATGTCCATTGGATAATACAAACCGATCACGCTCTTCCCAATTGGGGTTTGCAGGGTCATGCTTCATGACTTTAAAGTATAGGAGCGCAAAAATATCAGCCATCCCCAACGGGCCGGCCGTATGTCCGCTCCCTGCTTCAACTAACATTTCAATGACGCTTTGGCGGATTAAGTTGGCTTTGCCTTCCAAATCACGCACGTCGGCTGTAGATAAATAATGCATACCACTACAGTATACGGGACCAAGACCGTATCTAGATTATTCCCCTGTTTACAAACCAGCAGCAAGCTCAGTGAGTTGTCGGTGTGCAGCAGCTGGGTCTGGTTGCTTTACAATCGCAGATCCCACCACAAAGCGTCCGACTCCAGCGGCTTTAAGGCGAGGTATAGTATCAGCATTCACACTACCATCGACGCTGACTAATAATGCCGGGTACTCCGATTTTATTTCGACTACTCGCTCTAACACGCGCTCGTCAAACGGCTGACCTTGCGAACCAATTTGTGCAATCCCCATACATTGAACATAGTCAAGCACTGATGCGTACGCGAGTACGCTAGCTAAATCAGTATCATTATTGAGCGACAAACCAAGTTGGTAGTTATATTGATGTTTGAGTTGCAAAAAATCTTCGATTTTTTGCAGCGACTCTACATGGACAGTAATCAACTCCGCTCCAAGCGCCAACCAGACTTTGGCCGCAGCCAGCGGGTCCGCTACCATTAAGTCAACGTCGACACTATGCGAATGGCATATCTGACGCAAAGACTGATGGGTCTCGGTCGGAAGCTGGCCGGCTTCGTGTATATATGGCCACGATACCGACTGGGCAAAGCTGTTATCAACTAAATCAATCTGTAGTGCATGTACACCTGACAATTTACGTACTATGTCTTCTAAATACCCAAATGACTCTGGGATTATAGCGGGGACCACTAACTGATTCATACTCTACGTTCTATTTCGCGGGTTAGATGTACAATTTTTTTAATCCGTCTGATGTGTCGTTCGTCTTTAGTAAAATCAGTATGGAGCCAATCCCAAACTACTCGCATCGTATCTTCAACCGAGACAAAACGTGCCCCAATCGACAATACGTTCGCATCATTATGCTCACGCGATAAAGTAATAATGTCGTCCGGCCCACCATAAAACACTGTTGCTCGTACATTCGGGTAGCGATTAGCCATCATCGCTTCGCCTTGGCCAGAGCCGCCAAATATTATTCCACGATCGGTCTTAGGGGACTTAGAAATTGCCTGCCCCACCAAACTGACGTAATCAGGAAAATCATCCAGCGCATCATACGATTCAGCGCCACAATCATGCACTTCGAACTTTTCGTTACGAAGCCAATCACGCACCACATTTTTGTGTGCAAACCCAGCGTGGTCACTAGCGAGATAAATTTTCATAAAATCATTATATCAACCTTCTAAACATTCGGCATAATTAAAGTCATACTCAAAACTACTTAAAATTGATGCAATCCCAGGATTGATCAATGGGTTTGTCATTGAACTTAAATCACCAGGTGATGGTCTCTCCAGCCTTGTAAAAACACATACACCATCTTCAAAATTCGCGTTTGCCTGGTATACAAAATATGGTGAATAGGTACCACCGACTTGATACGCTCCGTCTCCTTCATCATTCGGATCTGAGGATAACGGGTCTGTAGGTAAGCCATTGAAAAACGGAGCGAGTCCTTCAGCAATTGCTGTACCGGAATACCGCCATGCTCCGTGAGCCCCATTGGTTTTTTTAGTAAAAAAACCTTGACCATTTACTGTAGTCCTTCCCGTTCCAGATACTTGATACGTACCATTATCCGCATAGTAGAGTGCATACGCCTTTACAATCTCTTCAATCTGACTTTTACGAGTAGCGTCACGCGACTTTTGTCGACTCACACTCAAAGACGCCATTACTATCGTCGCCAATAACCCAATGATAGTAATCACAACCAGTAGCTCAAGGAGCGTAAATCCGGTGTTTGTGGTGCGACTACTGTACATGTTCAATTACTCTGCTGTTTGGGCGTTAAAGAATCGCGCTACCGCACTAACGTGTTCATTCAGGGTGTGTGTGTAACTTGATTCGTTATCATACCAAGCCAAGACTTTGACCAAATTACCACCAACCACGCGAGTCATTGGCAAATCAGCAATACTGGCGTAACGCGCACCAATAATGTCTGAAGACACAATCGGTTCACTAGTGACCGCAAAGAGTTTTTGCCATTCTGGTGAAGCCGCGGCGTCACTCAGTACTTTATTAACTTCTTCAGCTGTCGTATCGCGTGACGCTACAAATGTCACGTCCACAATCGAACCGACCGGGACTGGTACACGCATCGCAATACCGTCAAATTTGCCCGCCAAGTCAGTATGCGCCATTGTGGTTGCGATGGCAGCGCCAGTACTAGTTGGAATAATATTTTGTGCTGCAGTACGTCCTTTTCTAAAATCATTGCCGCGGACTGGACCGTCAACAATCGACTGGGTTGAGGTGTACGCGTGCACCGTATTTAACAGCGCCTTTTCAATTCCAATCCCAGCTTTCAAAATTCCTATCAGTGGACTAGTTGCATTGGTAGTACAAGATGCATTGGAAGTAATGGTACATGAAGACAACGCAGCGTCGTTTACACCCATCAACACGGTCGCTCCCTGCACCCCCGCAGCCGCTGGATCATCTTTCACTGGCGCAGAAATCACTACCCGTTTAGCACCGGCTTCGAGGTGGGCTTTGGACTTGTCATACCCAGCAAAAAAGCCAGTGGCTTCCAGTACGATATCAATTCCTTTTGCCCCCCACGGCAACTTAGTCGGTTCGCGTTCTTGCACAAAATCAATCTCCCGGCCATTCACAACAAGTTTTCCCTCTTTGGTCGACACATCAAGACCACTTGGGCCAAAGACGGTGTCGTACCTTAGTAGGTAGGCGAGATTTTCCAGATCACCCAGATCATTGATGGCGACGACATCAAAGTCTGGATTATCAATCGACATTTTAAAAAACAGTCGACCAATTCGACCAAATCCATTTATTGCAACTTTTGCCATAGCGTAAACTAACGATGAATAATACTTAACTATACCGTATTCTATACCCTAGCGGGTTTGTTATCCTCACTACTGAAGACGGCGATACCTGACATACAACCCAAGGAGCAGAAGCAGCAGCCCGACACCCACCGTTATCCGCAGCCACGGTGTCCCATACTCTGTCAGAGACCCACCTGTAACCCTAACCGTACCGATTAGGGTCCCAACAGTTTGTGTCTTAAAGTCATACACTTCTAGCGCTAGCGGCATCACCCCAGTAAAACCAAGTGGCGCAATCGTAGCCTCATACAGTGTCAATCGCTGATTAGGGCGCAAGAGGAATTGAAAGCGTTTGTCGGTTTCGATTGGGTGACGCATGGTGACCACAATCGCTTTTAGATGTTCAGGGAGACGATCGTACGGAATTGATATTGTAAATGGTTGTGACCCATGCAAACTTTGCTCTAATTCGTCTAGAGTAAAGCGACGTTGCCCTTGCACCAGTAATACATCATTCAAGGTGAGCGTATATGCAGCCAAACCATCTGTAATTGTAATTTCATCAATGGTAGTTGTTCCGGCGCGAAACGGGTCGGTGTGGTTTGGTTCAGATATGTCATCTGGCAGCAGTGGTATTCGAGGCAAGTAGACAACAGCACCAGACGAGACGTTGCCGTGTATATCATAGGCAAAAACCCCATAATATTGAGCCGCCGCACTATCTACGAGCGTACGGTCAACTACTTGTTCTGCGGGTCCGGTATACACCAACACTCCCCCATACGAATCATCTGGGAAAAATCTATAATTTCTCACGACCCGCACACCGGCAAAATCTTCATCGTCAGGATTATCCCACCGCAAGACTACTACGCCATCTTCTCTACTGACCACAAGATCACTGACATTAGATGGTGCAATGACATCCATATCATAATCGGTTGTAAAATAGCCAGTCTTTACCACCGATCGTTCTCGACCAGGAGTAAAGATTCTAACCTCGTATTGATACGTCGTACCGGGTTCCAAGTTGGTGATTGTGGTGATTTGCTCTCGACTCAGGATATCACTGACCACTGTACCTAATTCATAATCCGCTGAACGTCCCCAGCGGAGTTGGTACCCCGTATGTACTGAAGTCTGCCATGACAATGTGGCAGAGGTGCGAGCTGGTACGACCACCACATCTTGGAGAACCAAGCGTTGACCGCTAACCGCGGCGTCATTACTACCAACTTCGGGAGTGGTGGTCACAACCGGAGGAATTACCACCGGCAAGGTCGTGGTCGCTACTGCAACTGAAGTAGAGGAGTAGTTAAAGCTTGTATCGAAGGCTCGTATCTCATACGTATAGGTGGTACTAGCCGAGAGTCCGGTATCAGAAAACGTCGTTAAGGTCGTAGTAGCAATCTGCAGCGCATCTCGAAATACTTGATACCCGCCCAAGGCAAAATCATCCGTAGAGACACCCCAAGTGACGTTAATTTGAGAAGTAGAAACCGGCTGCGCCGAAATAATACTAGGCGTAGTCGGTGGTAATGTATCATTGCCGACAATCGTACTGATTTGAAAACTTTCTGTTGCTGCGAGTGCAAGCACTGGCACGGTTACACACAACAGAATGAGAGTTCGTATGCATCGCATACAATAATTATAACGCAAGTAACGTAAGCGTCGTGGTTGCTACATAATCTCCGGGAATGACGACCGCACTACCACCGATACCAACTCGAAAATATACTGTCGTATCGGTACCGTCAGGATGATTGGAGTTGGTATTTTGCGCAATTGGTTCTGCTACCGTCGACAATCCATCCCAACATTCACCCAGCGTAATGTTGCTCCCTACCCCACAATCGCTATCGTCGTCTTTAAATCGATCCACAACATCAGCCCCGTCAGGAGAGTAGCCAAAATGCACATCGGCCGCCCCCGTAGTAAAAATCCGATCGGGCACAGCGCCTACCGGCGCATAATCAGCAAATGTATCCGCACCCTTTTGCATAGCTGGTGTACTAGCCGCAGCAATTGTTAGTTGATACCCAGATGGGCTATCGGTCGTGGCTGTGACAGTTGTTGAGCCGTTTGCGAATCCTCCTCCAATACCTGGCAACCCAGGCGACATCACCACATCATTACCGCCACCCAGAGCCAAATACACTTCTTGCATTTGTTGGTATCCAGCACTTAGATTAAAGTTGGTACTAGTCGAACGGCCAGACGCGATTTCACCCATCGTTGACTCTTGCACAAAATTGGTTGAACTCGAAAGACCACCTCCAAGGTTAATGCTATCGCTTTGGATTTGATAATTAGAGCTACTTCGGACCTGCGCATGTAGCTCAAAAAATGCACCGAGACAGCCAGCGACAATAAGTGTCAAACAGACGAAGCGCATAGTATCCCTACGATTCTTTTACTTTAAATTCAAACTTGCGGAAAAAAGCGCGTATCAGGAAGAGAATAATAAACACACCACCAAGGGCTGGCAAAATAAGCTTCCACGGGATTATCCAGAACGTCACTGTTGCTTCGTCCAACACGTCATCGTAGCCCCGATTGAGAGTGAGCGTAGCCGTATAGCGGCCATACAAATATTCCCGATCCCATGAAATCTCTCGAAAGCGTAGTGATTGCGGTAGCGCATACCAGGGTTCTAATTCCACATACCCTACTTCTTCGCCAAACATATTGTTAATACGAACTTCACCGTATGGATTGAGGTGTACTGAACCAGTGTTTTCATACACAATCTGGAAATCAACCGGTCCCGTTTCGTACCAAGATTTATTATTTATTGTCGTGAAGTCTTCTAGCTGTCCAGACGCTTCAACGTCCCCTGCGATTCTAATGAAAAACAACGTTCCGATTCGACTCACCACCGCTGACGATGGTATTGGGGATACTTGGTCGGCTGGATTAGCTTCGCGCGTAACAGTTTGTACCAATACACTTCCATACCGACCGCCAGGTTCTGCATCAGGTGGAATCGAGATAGTGACCGGCACAATTGCCCGAAGGTTTGGTTCCAAGTCAAACGTCGGATTAGGAATTGAAATATAATCTTTGAGTGTATACGGTCCCTCTTCATCTCCGAGCAAGACAGCTGCGCGTTCAGCATTTCTTGAACCGGTAATATCTTCAATATTTACTGTAAAACGCTTTGAAATTGGATAGCGGTTTGAGACATTCAATTCAACCGTTTTTGATTCTCCGGGAGCAATCTCTAGTTCGACTCGACCAGGACCAAGTACAAAGTCGTTAAAGACTCGATTCCCTGGTAGTGCTTCGAGTCGGTACGGAGGGGGGGCGATCACTTCAGCCACCTCTACTGCTGCGACAGACTCGGTAGTAGTAGCCGGAGATTGTGCCAAGACAATCGAGCTCGTGGTGAGCAAATAAAGACCAAATACTAGTATGCCACTGCGTGTTAGATTTATCCGAAACACCATGAATGGCTAAGTGTAGTCTAGTTGTCGAGAGCGGTCAACGTTGCAGTTGCTGTGTAAGTACCATCTGGTACAGCTGGGTTTGGGCTATTTGGAATAGTGATACGAAATTGTATGGTTGAAGTCGAACCAGAAGCCGGTGTTGGTGCGCCAGTATACAAAAGCTCAGTCGCATTTGTTTCGTCGGTTTCTGAGCCTCCTCGCCAACAGTTATTGACAGTGAATGAGCCATTATTAGCCGTGCCGCACAACCCTCCACTGTGGGTGAACACGTCAGAAATATCTGCCGTATTAGAAGCGTTCACACTGAAACCGAATTGGGCATTGGCGGTCGAGATATCATATCCTGACGGATATCCTGCTGTACTCGTAGAATACTGGTAATTTTGAATTTCAGAGAGATTAGAACCGTTTCGAATCATCGCGGTGGTACTACTAAACTGAATCGTCATGTTATACCCACCTGCGTTGTTAGTTGTAACCCGAGCCGTGGTTGTACCGTATGATGTCCCACCAGTAAGACCGTTTAATGTCCCGAGCATCGTCACAGCCGTCGTAGACGCCGCAAAGGCGATTGCTCCACTGACCGTTTGAGTGACCGTGAACTGCTCAACCGCTGAACGGCTAATAGTTGGCTCCACGGCCATAAATCCAACGGTGACAATAGTAAGTACTGCCAGTGTTTCAAACATAGCAGTACGAGATATTGTGAGGAGTTTTTTGTTCATAAGATGTATGGGGGCTGTAACTTTACACTAGTATACCTAGTAGTATACCTAATGTAGGGGCGCTTTTTTACGCATTCAAAGTGGCCTGGGGATAGTTTAAATTGCTCCCCCACCCCCGCCACCGCCGCCGCCCGCCGAGTGGT
>CAYGTP010000025.1:0-15802 GCA_964352875.1 uncultured Candidatus Saccharibacteria bacterium | reverse complement strand
GTCCGCCGCCAGCCACCACAATCGCGAGCATAGTCAAGAAAAAAGACCCAAAGGCCCCCATCAAATTCGGCAAGATTTGGAACGATTCTTTAATAAGTGCTATCACTCCCGGCAGCGGCTGACTACTTTGTGACTGGCGGGTGCTAGCCGCTGCGTACGCGGCAGTAAACGTGTCTTCCGTGTGTCCCTGGGCTAATACTTCAGCTTGGATAGTCTCACGGCTCAGGCCGCCAGTAATCCGATCTTGAATTGCTTTAATTAGTTCTTCTGACATACGTACTTAATTACTTATCCAATTATTCTACCATTGAATTAGCTGATTTTATGCGTACAATGGGACCGTTATGTCACACCAAGAAACCATCGTCATGTCTGTAGGGGGATCAATGATCGTGCCAGATCAGATTGATACGGAATTTTTAACCGAATTAAAAACTCTCCTGTTAAAAGAAATTGCGGCTGGTCGGCAATTTGTTGTTATTACCGGTGGTGGAAAAGTTTGCCGACGTTACCAAGATGCTGCTCGCAGCCTAGGAACAGTCAGTAACGAGGAGCTTGACTGGATTGGAATCAGTTCAACCCAACTCAATGGTCGACTAGTACATGCGGTCTTTGAGGACGTCGCCCACAAAGATATGATTATTAATCCAGAACATATTCTCACGGTACCAACCGACGCCAAACTAATTGTTGCAACTGGCTTCGAACCAGGCACCTCAAGTGATTACCGAGCTGTCCAAGCAGCCGACTACCGCCAAGCTACAAAAGTAATTAATCTCTCTAACACTGATTATGTATACACGGCCGACCCCCGCACAAACTCTGATGCACAAAAACTAGAAGACATTACGTGGGCAGACTTTCGAAAACTTATCCCGGAAGAATGGGATCCTGGATTATCAGTTCCATTTGATCCTATAGCTGCAAAATTAGCTCAGGAGAAAAATATTGAAGTAGCAAATATCAATGGTAAAAACCTTACTGAATTACAAAACTACCTTGATGGAAAAGCGTTTGTAGGAACCAGAATTCATAATTAACCCGCCGGGATAGAAAAAGCCGGTCCTATAAGGAACGGCTTTTTCTATCCTCACACTCTTTACAAAGGACCGGCCTTTGTTTTGTGGACTAGTTTCCGTCGCCGTCAGTGGGTGCGCCAGTTGACGCCACCGGCGCTGGGTCTGCCGCTGGAATATCAGTCGGACCAGTATCACCATGCGGGTTTGCACCATACTCATTATCTCCGGTGTCACTTTCTCGGATCAAAAAGATAATCATTACAATTAATCCTAAGAGCGGAATGAAGCCGATAAGCTGCCACCAGCCACTTTTGCCAATATCATGCAGCCGCCGCGTAGTAATCGCTATCGACGGAATCAATACCCCGAGCGTAAACAGCATCACTGCCGCTTCCAGTCCAACCAGTGACAAGACAATAGTTAAGCCAATATAGATGACAAAATAAAACAACATGAACATCCAGAACGCTTCCCGGCCGGTTCGGCCAGAGAAAGTAGCGTAGTGGTTTTGAATTGGGTCTAAAAACCAATGCATAAAAAAGGTATACTAAAGAATAATCTAATAATCGTACCACAAAGAAACCGAAATTTTCGGGCCTATAACCCGTATTACTATTTGCATGAAAAACATCCTTATCTTTATACTCGTCGTTGGTATCGGCGCCTTTGCTTGGTGGACCATTTCACCTTTGTTTATAAATACCACAGTAGACGACCAACTCGACCCAGCCATTACTGCTCTACTTGAAAACAGTGCGAACAATCCAACGAGCAAGCGGCCAGCCACTATTGCAGTAGAATCAGCTACGATTGCGCCTCCGCTACCGACTAACCCTGAAGCAGCATCAGACATTACCTCCTCATCGGTCGTTCTCGAGCCTGGTGACACCTCGCTACCCATAGACGGAACAACTGCAAAAGAACTACCAACCCCACTTGTCAGCGGGCCATTCAGGATCGAGGACACCTCGGGGCATCCAGCCAGTGGCCAGGTACGAGTAATCCAAACCGCCGAACAGAGCCTCATTCGTTTCGAAGACTACGAAGGTACTAACGGTCCTGATCTCTTTGTGTATGTAGCCAAAGATCTTGAAGCCACTGAATTCATCAGTCTCGGGCGAGCCAAAGGTAACCGGGGCAATATCAATTATGAAGTTCCGGCCAACGTCGACCTAAGTGAGTACAAATATGTGATGACCTGGTGTAAAGCTTTTGGCGTGCTCTTTGACTACGCTGAAATCAATTAATAATTACTGTACAGCATCTACTCAGCTTTAAGAATATTTTTAATTACACTTTTTTCCGCAGCGTCTAGTCGTTCTACTACTGCTTGGCAATACGGATTATATCTATATACATCTTTAAATAATTCGGTATCATTTTGTACACTCTCCACCGCGTCCATCAAAAAACCAAACGACACCGTATCCATACCTGTCCGACTAAAGCCAGCGTTAGCGATCGTCTGTCCAATTAAGTGCGTTAGAAATAACGTATCAGCCAATGCGCAATCATGTTCATCCGCCGTCATTTCAAGCAAGTCAAAACCCAGTCCAGTAATAAATGATTTAAAAAACACATACTGATCGTTAGGCAAAATATAGTCGGTCACGACAATCTTTAGACCCGCAGTTTGACGTCCATTTTTTTTGAAACTTTCTGGGCCAAACATCGGATGTGCAGCAATAAATGGCCGGTCCCCCAGATGGTTCCGCAGCACTTCAGTCGTCATCAACTTTACCGTTGCTACATCTATTACGATAGTTTGTGGCCCCAGGTGCGGTACTACCGCCACTACTTGTTTTTCAAAATCTCGGATTGCACCACAAAGAATCACAGCATCACAAGCCGCAACTTCTTCAAGTGAGAAAAACGTTATCGCATCAGCGGCAAAACGAGCGGAATGTACTTTAACTGTAACGTCTGGAGCCAACTCGCTTATCATCAAAGCTACAAACTGGCCGAAATGACCATACCCGACAATCCCAACGGTCTGAATCATGACTCGATACTTACCAACACATCTTCAATTTGCCGATGCAGACTATCCAAGTCAGTATCATTCATTATAGTATAACCAGCCATTGCCATCACTTTGGCTTTTTGCATGCCGTTAGAGTCAGGATCATTCATTTCGATAGCTTCTTGCGCTTGGAATTGTTCAAAAGAAATGCGGTCGGTAGCGGAGCCGCGGGCGGTGATGCGTTCATAACGTAGGTGTTGGTCGGCGTCGACCGCAAGGAGTACACCGCCCGCTGCCCGAAGCGTATCGGCTTCGGCGGTCGTGCGGATGGATTCGATGACAGCGCGCTCGCTTCGCTCGCGCGACATCGCCTCGAGCGCGAACTTTACAATTACATCGTTACCGTGTAGTCGACGCAAATCATTTGCTACCAGTCGCGCCTGGTCTCTGGACACCTCCAACCCCCGCGCTTCGATTTCTTTCGTTATAAAGGCGCGACTGGAATAGTGAGTGAAGCCTTTATGAGCTACCAAGTAGTCAACGACTGTCCCCTTGCCAGCACCATCCGTCCCTGTAATGCCAATAATCATATGCGTATGGTAAAAATAAGGTTTCGTCTAGTCAATACCCAACTGAAACCCGAGGGCCTGATAAAATAAATCTTTTGCTCCGGGCGCTTGATCAATCAAGGCCTTGGTTGCAGTAACTAGCGGCAAATCTGTCTGCCATTGCTGTGCCAGTCGCTGGAGTGCCTCTGCAGTTGCTACTCCTTCGGCGGTCAAATCAGCTCGAATGGCTCCGGTCGCCAGACCTTTGCCATACTGGTAATTGCGACTCTCTTCAGAGCCACAAGTCAAAATTAAATCTCCCACCACTCCAGGACGTACGACCAGTGGCTTCCCGGCCATACTTTGAATCAGTCGAGTATATTCCCGCAACGCCATGACTTGTACCTGAGCATGGGTATTCTTGCCACCACCACTCCCCGCGACATACCCAGACGCTACGGCGTAGACATTTTTCATCGCTCCAGCTAACTCTAGTTCACGAACCGTACCAAGTTCTTCGAGTACAAAATACGGTCGAGCAAAAATTTCTTTAGCGCGGTCCACTGCCACGCTGTCAGTACCCGCTACCGTTACAATAGTCGGCACTCGATCTTTTACCTCAGACGCAAACGAGGGTCCAGCCACACAGGCGTAGGGACGTATTCCAAATATCTCACTCGCAATCTGATACGGAGATTCCGTTGAAGCGACTTCAATACCTTTACTACAATTAATTATCACCGCCCCTTCTGCAATCATCCCAGCATGTTCAGTCAAGGCTGCTCGCAGTACCTGCACAGGGGTTGTAATCACTACTGTATCAATCAAATATGGAAACGTATCTCCGACATCAACTGGAGCATATTCATACCCGTTGGCGGATATCAACGACCCCATCGCTTGTCCAAAGACACCATGCCCCAATACCCCAATCCGTTTCATTATTTCTTAGTCTTGGCCAACGCCCGTTCACCAAGCAAAACCAAAAGTGGATTTGCTAAACAAATCGATGAGTACGTTCCAGCCAATACCCCAGCAATCAACACAAGTGTAAATGTTTTAGTTACCTCCCCGCCGAAGACAAAGAGCGTACCAAGTGCAATTAATGTTGTCACCGATGTATTGATCGAACGAATCAACGTCTCTTCCACAGACATACCGACAATCTCTGCGAATGGTTTCTGGAGTTCTTTATGGTCAGGGGCAGGAGTTTCAAGTGGACTCTTTGGTGCTTTGGCTGGCGTGACTTTGGTGTACTGAGTGAGATTTTCCCGTACGCGGTCAAACACCACAATCGTGTCGTTTACTGAATACCCCAAAACCGCCAAAATCGCCATTACAAACAATACATCAGCTTCAACTCCGAGTGTCACTCCAAGTATACTCATCACAGCTGCCGGAACTAAGATATCGTGAATCAACGCCAAGATAGTTATCCCGCCATATACCCATGATCCAACCGGATACCCGACGCCCGCAAATGCAATTGCTACGTACAAAATAATAATCAGTGCAACCCCGCCAATCGCCCAGACGGCTTTGCTTTTGAGCTCTTGTCCTATTACCGGCCCAATTGAAGTAAAGCGTGATAGTTCAGCCCCTTCGCCGACTGAAAGTAAGGCTGACTCGACTGATTGTCGTTCACTTTCTGTAAGATCCTTGGTGCGCAAAATATACCCGTCACGTCCAGTTTCATCAACCGTCTCTCGGAGTGAGTAGCCACCCAAATCTAACGTGTCAATGACTATCGTTAATTCTGTCTTATCTGGCCTCACCTCATATCCCACTTCACTTAACGAACCGCCAGTAAAATCAATCCCGAGATTAATACCCAAAGTACCAACGATCACGGCTGAACCCAGCATCAGTACAGCGGCAATCGCTAGAAATATTTTTTTATGCAAAATCACAAACATAATGTTATTTCAAACCGGAGTTAAATAGCTTGCTAGTGAACGTTCTGGCTGACAGCTTCTGTTCTGGTAGTGACAATAATAAAGTTCGGGTTACTAAAAGTGCTGAGAGCATCGACACAACTACTCCTATGCCAAAGACTAATGCAAATCCTTTTACAATCGAGGTTCCAAACCAAAATAAAATGATAGCTGACAGGAGACTCGTCACGTTACCATCTCGAATTGCACTCCAAGCCCGGGCAAAGCCAATCCGCGCTGCTTCTCGACTACTTTTACCGGATCGATACTCCTCTTTCATACGCTCAAACACCAGTACATTAGCGTCAACAGCCATACCAATTGATAAAATGAATCCAGCTAGACCAGCCGCAGTTAAAGTCACTGGAATCACCTTAAAGAGGGCCAGCATCATGGCAACGTATACTATCAATGCCACTGATGCTACGAGTCCTGGTAGACGATACCAAGCCAACATAAATACCATTACAAATGCAATCCCGACTACCCCAGCCATCACTCCTTTTTCTAACACTTCGGCTCCTAAGGTCGCCCCTACTGTCTGCGTACTCTGCAAAGTAATCGGAACTGGCAAAGCACCAAAGTTTAAGTTTTGCGCCAATGCACGAGCCTCGTCTGGATTAAAGCCACCAGAAATAATAGCCGTTCCTCCAGAAATTGGTTCGTTCACTCGTGGGGCTGAAATCAACTCCCCGTCTAAGAAAATCGCCAATCGTTCGCCAACGTTGTTGCGAGTAATCTCTTCAAACAAATCACCTCCTTCGGTATTAAATCGAATCGATACAATTGGTTCGTTAGAGAGCCCGCCCGACTGACTGCCAGCGAACTCCAGCGCAGCACTCTCCAAAAAACGTCCCGTCAGACCGGTATCAATATACGGATCAGTCTCTGTCGCTGCCGCAACAATATCAGCCGTGCCAGACGCATTCTCAAGAATGGCGTCACTAGTTGCTTCCGCAGCTAACGCTTGTTCGTCAATTAGCTTGAATTCAAGCAGTGGTGTTCGTCCGATTTCAGCAATTGCTTCAGAAACGTCACTTACCCCAGGCAGCTCAACTACCAACCGTTGCCTCGGTTCGTCACTCACAAAACTACTACTTTCGACTTGCACAATCGGTTCTGAGACACCGAAGATGTTGACTCGTCGTTCTATCACGTCTCGTAATACACTCATCAACTCGGGTACTTCAGTGGCATCCACTTTTGATATATCGGCTTCATAGACTAAGTGGCTCCCACCGGCGAGATCGAGTCCGAGCTTAAATGAATATTTAGAAGCAGTATTAACTGTTGTACTATAGACAAAATAGGCTATCAGTATCCCAGCAACCAACACTACAGCCGCTCGAAACCAACGCAATACTGTGTCGGTTGCGTCTGTTTGAGTATGTTGTGTAGAATCCTTCCCTGACATAACGAAATCGCCCTGTTATACCACAAACCTGTCGGTGAGGCTATTGACTTGTGGCCAAAGTCACGAGATTGCGTAACAATATAGCAATCGTGACTGGGCCAATCCCTCCGGGCACAGGCGTAAATACGGCCGCTATATTACCGACAGCTGGATCAGCGTCACCTCGTAACACACCAGCTGATTCTGATGTGCCAGCGTCAAATACCACCGCGCCAGACTTGACCATACTAGGTACAATAAAACCCGGTTGACCTATCCCTAGTATCACAATATCTGCCGCCTGTAGTGCTGCCGCATACTCTGGTGAGTCCTTTGTGAGAATTGTGACCGAAGATCCTTGGTTAGTTGCCCACAGAGACGTCGGGTGACCGACCAACGCCCCGTTTCCAACCACAGCGACGGTTGCGTTCGTAAATGATATCCCATAGCGTACAGCGATGGCGGCTATAGCACCAGTCACTGGAGGTAATACATCATCTTTGGTGCCGTCATACCCCCACACATCAACATCATGTGAAGCCGGAATCGCAGCAACTACAGCAGTTTGATCAAGCTGGTTTGGTAGCGGTAATTGCACAATAACCCCATTCGTATTTGAAACCGCCGCTCGCACGGCACCTACTGCCACTTCAGTAGTAATAGCCTCAGTCCATTCCACTACCGTGACTGAAATACCAACTACAGCGGCGGCCTTTTGTTTGAGTTTTAAAAATTTCTGCGTCTCAAAATTTGGCTGACAAGTAAATATGGTTAAGTGTATTGGTCGGTCCAAACTCTCAATCTGGGATTTTACTGAATCTAAAATCTCTTTCGCCACTGCTTTTCCATCAACAATCATACGCGTCTTTATACCACGAAATAAACTTTTGGAGACCGGTTTCGATGCTTGTTGTTGGCGCGAACCCAAACGCGTGCTTAGCTTTACTAATGTCAGCGTAAGTTAGATTTACATCTCCCGGCTGAGCGTCTACAAATTCTTTCTGAGCCGTCTTCCCTACTATCGTCTCAATTACTGCAATAAAATCGAGCAATGCGATCGGCTGATTATTACCTAAGTTAAATATCTCATATCCCGCTGGTTGCACCAGTAGCGCGACACAACCAGCGACAATATCATCAATATAAGTAAAGTCACGCTTGTGGCGACCGTGGTCAAACACTTGAATGGTCTTACCTTGGCTAATTTTCTCAGTAAAAATCCATGGTGCCATATCTGGTCGTCCGTATGGTCCATACACCGTAAAAAACCTAAGCATCGTGATATTCATCTGGTGTAAATTGCAGTATGTATACGCCAGTAACTCAGTGGCTCGTTTAGTCGATGCATAAATCGACACAGGCTCATCTACAATCTGATCTTCAGAAAACGGCGCCGTTGCGGTTCGTCCATACACGGATGACGACGATGCGGCGATGACATGTGACACCGTATGCCGATGGGCGGCTTCAAAAACATTGAGTGTCCCTACATAATTACTCGACGCATAAATAAATGGATTAGTGATTGATTCCCGCACGCCAGGCTTAGCTGCCAAATGATACACAGCGTCAAATTGCATTTGCGCAAATATACCTTCAAGCGCAGCAAAGTCAGTAATATCAAGAGTCTGGATCGGTACCAACTCATCGACCCACGCGCGGCGCAACTGTTGCAGCGCATGGTCCGCTGTCGAGAAATTATCAATCGCCGTCACCTGGTGGCCCTCATGTACTAAGCGCCGCGCTACGTGACTTCCAATAAATCCTGCGGCTCCGGTCACTAAAATTTTCATAGTGAGCTACGCATGCTTAGGTTTGCGCAAGTGAGCTGGGACAAAATCTTCATACCGCCCATCGGTATATTGAAAGGCGTCCTTACTCGAATACTGACAGGTGTACACTTCAGCCAATTTTTGACCGCTCATCAAAATTGGGTACGAATAGAAGCGCCATGAGCCAGGACACGTTGGTACCTTACCCCTTGTGCCATGCCAAAAACAGAAGAAGGCCAATCGAGCCATACTGGGTGTAATTGGTAGAATGCGCTTTTCGACCGCCTGGGCCATATCTGAGGCATAGACTGGCTCACCTTCTGGTGTCAGGTTAAAGGCCTCATAGTCCCAATCATGCACATCAAACACTAGAGTAGCTACCGCATCGGTCACATCATCTTCATGAATAAATTGTCGCACCCAACCTTTCGTCGCTGGCACAAATGAGGTTAACGTTGTCACTAATCGGTCAGTAAAGCTTTTTGAAAGATTGCCCTGCAACGCAGATTGCAGACCAAACCGAATCCGCATATAGCGACCTCTCGGGCCGGTAATAGCGGCCGGCCTCACAATGCTCACTTGTGGTAACAGCTGACCGGCTTTTTTCAACTCACTATATGTTGCGTACAAATTGTCTTCGACCGTTTTCTTTTCTTTGGCGTAGATATAATCATCGTCGCGAAAGCCTTGCTCTTCCGTAAAGAGATGGTCAAAGCGATTGTCACTTCGTGCCGAGTATGATGAAGCGGTTGAGAAATAAATCAGTTTTTTTGTTGACGGTTGTGTAAACGCAAAGTCAAAAACGTTTTGTGACCCGTCCACATTCCAGCGCCATTGCTCGTTCGCATTGCCATACATCGCTCGAATCTGCCAGGCCGTATGGATAATAGTATCTGGATTATATTTCTGCACTGCAGCCTGCCACCCATCATCAGCCAAGTTGTGTTGTATGTACACCACTTTCTCAATATTTTTTGAAACGTCTGATTGCGGTTCTTTATCAATTGCAATAATGACTGATACATCAGCCCGCTTTGCAAACTGCTCACAGAGCATTTCTCCTACGTACCCTGCCCCACCCGTAATAACAATAGTTTTTCCATCCATAATTTTGCTAGTCTAACATACAGTAGAACTATCGAGGCAGTCGAATCGTTATGCCAAACCGCGACAACAAAGTCTTGACCGTACGCAAAGCAATCTCCAAATCCAACATAAATGATCGATTCTTGACGTAATACAGGTCATACGCCAATCGCACCCGAGATTCTTCTACCGATTGTGGCGAAATATTGTCACCCATATAGTGCTGGTGCGTTTGCGCCCAACCAGAGACACCTGGCTTGACATAATTACGAATATTGTAATACGGTATTTCGTTGGCTAGTCGTTCCCCTAAGCCCATGATGTCATTCCGTGGACCAATTAATGACATTTCCCCTTTGAATATATTCCAAATTTGTGGCACTTCATCCAGACTCATCTTGCGTAGCACAGCGCCAACTTTGGTGATTTCATTCCCTCGTCTCGCATCTTCGGCCGTCCAGGTAGCAGACGCGGCATCATTTGTAGTCATTGTCTGCAACTTCAAGACTTCCACTGGTTCATTCTGCTGTCCAACTCGCAGCTGCCGCATGAAAATTTTATCTTGTCGTCCTTCTATTTTAACAGCCACCCAAATACTTGGTAAAATAAGCAAGAAAATTAATCCGAGCGTAATACTACCGATAATATCAATCACCCGTTTTGAGGCATCATAAAAAAGGCTCCGGGATTGAGAGACATGCGTCAAAAACCAATCATATTTCAAGGCAGATAATGGCACTCGATCAAAAGTATCTTCATAGACTTTATAAAAATCCAAAAACGTAAATTGGAACTGCAAAAACGCCCGATCAAAGATGGCGGGCATAATTTTTTCAATTGCCGGAGCCTGTGCATTAGCGACAATAATACCGATACGCTCACGCTCGATTAGCTGTAGTAATTTTTTTTCAAAATCTGGTGTACTTGTAATCATCTGACTATCAATAATCCGAACAAACGAATAGTTGTAGCGATCATTATGGTTGATTTCGTCTACGAGTTCGACCGCCTCTTCCCCGTCTGCGATTAAAATTGCTTTATGCACTTGCTTGGGAGACAGGTAGTTAAACAGCTGCAAACGCCAAACGGTTATTAAGAGTACCGAAATGACTAAGTAAATTACTAAATTAGTTTTCGGATCAATCGAAAACGGAATGATTATAAATAAAAAGGCTGCTACCAAAACATTAACTAGCTGTGTATTAAGGATGCGACTAAAGAGTAGCGACTTTAAATACACTGTGTGTTTATCGTAGAGACCAGCTACATAGAATATAAAGAGCCAAACCCCTGCCAGCAGAAGAAAGGGGCCAATGTGAGATTCAAGACGCTCAGTCGACGGGATTTCAAAATACCGGACCAACAGTGTTAGCCACAACGAAATCCCGAAGATGACAATGTCTCCGCTCACTAAAATCAGCAATTCTCTAGTCCGTTCACCCATATATGTAGTTGTGCAGAAATCCTACAGAATAGTGGCTAAATAGCAAGTTGCTGCGAACTTTTTCTTTTAAAAAGCTCGCAACAAACCGCACCTGAGCCCTATTTATAGTATTATATCAACTATCGTATACATGTTTAAAAAACAAAATCAGGTAACACGAGCTATATGACATCACCTACGCAAACTAAAATCTTATATCTGATAACGAAGAGTAACTGGGGCGGCGCCCAACGCTACGTCTATGACCTCGCTACGAGACTCCCGGTTGCATTCACGCCAGTGGTTGCCGTAGGTGGCGCAGGTGTGCTCGCTGATAAATTACGAGCTGCCAATATTCCAACCCACACACTTCCCAATTTATCCAATAGCCTCTCTCCCGTTAAAGCGATTAAAAATTTGCTGACAATCAAACAGATCTGTCAGCAGGAACAACCGGCAGTCTTGCACGTCAACAGCTCAGTCGCTGGTGGAATCGGGGCACTCGCCGGACGATTGGCCGGCGTACCGATGATTATCTTTACTGCACACGGATGGGCCTTTAACGAAGATCGTTCTTACTTAGTCCGAAAGCTACTCAAATGTTTTCACTGGATCACTGTACTTTTAGCCCACCAGACTATTGCGGTGTCTGCAACCACTAAGTCCCAAATGAATTGGCCATTTGCCCAACAGAAAATTCAGGTAATACATAACGGTCGTACACTCAATTGCCATAGTAGTGAAGCGGCGACAAAAGCTTTGATTAACACCCTGCCGCACCTGGCCAATACCGGAGCCTCCCTGCACAGCGTTACTATCGGCGAACTCCATCCGATTAAGCGCCATGATGTAGTGATCAAAGCTATTGCCAAGGCCCGCAGTAATGGCGTCCTGATTCACCACACTATCATTGGTGAAGGGAGCGAACGGGCAGCGCTTGAGGCGCTAGTTATTCAACTGCAAATGACTGAATATATTCACTTCGCCGGCGCCATTGACGAAGCTGCCCAATATCTTAAGGCCTTTGATGTCTTTATCTTGGCTTCGGACTCTGAAGCGTTTGGGCTAGTGGTACTAGAGGCGAGACTCGCTGGACTACCCGTGATTGCAACCAAAGTAGGTGGTATCTCCGAGATTATCATTCATAACGAAAACGGTTGTCTTGTGAATCCTGGTGATGTGGACAGTATAGCTCGGACACTTACCGAGCTACAAACTGACCGCACCCTCTTTGACCGCCTCTCCATACCCCAAGGTGAAGCGGAAAAATTCTCATTTGAACACATGCTTCAAGCGACTACAGCGCTCTACCGGCATTAATCATCTAAAATTGATGACGATCGCTCCACATCCACTAATTTGCTATATCGCATCATACCCATCACCATTCCCAGTGCCAAAAATTCGGTGACAAGGTGCGACCCCCCATAACTTAAAAATGGCACAGTGGTTCCTGTCACTGGCAGCAACCCAATGTTCATTCCTATGTGCACAAAGAAGTGACTAACGAATAAAATTGCGACACCCGAGGCAAATAGTCGTTCAAAGTTCGTTGCTCCCCGTACCGCATGAGCCAACAATCGCCAAACCACTACTCCAAATAAGACAAACAACATTGTTACACCAACCAGTCCCCATTCTTCGGCAAAGGCCGCAAAAATAAAGTCTGTTTCGTACTCGGGTAAAAAAAGTAGCTTAGACTGGGTCCCGTATCCAATCCCTTTACCCCAAATCTGTCCGCTCCCCACCGCAATGGTAGATTGATACGCGTTGTAACCCGCACCCTGTATATCAGCCAACGGATTCAAAAACGTCATAATGCGTTCTTTTTGATAATCTTGGAACGCAAACTGCCACATACCACCAAAAGCCAGCGCGCCCGCCAAACCCACCAACGCTAAGTGCTTAAACTTGATTCCCGCCACCAGCACCATCCCTAGCCAAACAAAGAACAAAATAATCGCTGACCCAAAGTCAGGTTGAATAAATACCAAACCGAAAATTAAGAAAGCGTAAATCCCTGAAATCAAAATGTGTTTAAAATCTCCAATCAATTCATGACGTTTAGAAAAGAATTTTGCTAACACTACAATAAGCGCAATCTTGGCCGGATCTGATGGCTGCAAGCTAAAGAACCCGAGGTCAAATCGACTTTGTGCACCGAGTGTAATTTCACCAACAAATAGTACTAATACCAATAAAAAAATAGTGGAGAGGTACAGATAGAACGAAGTATTACCAACGCGCAGAAACCGGTAATCCGGAATTGTTGCAATCACCATACATCCCAACGCTACCGCAATCCAAATCAGCTGTCGCTCAAAAAAAACATTGTCACTCTGATATGAATACATCGTCACCAAACCCATCAACGTCAGTAACAGCGCGGCACCAACCAGCACCATATCAATCCCCCGCAAGCTAAAGCGCCGGCCATTCATGTAGCTATTCTAATGGAGTCCTTACCGTGTGTCCAAATTAAAGATATCTCCGGTCACCGGTACGATATCAATCCGTGCCGGGCCATCCTCACATACCCGGCTGGTAATAGTGCGATAGATGGCGTCTATTTGCTGCGCTGTAATGGCGAAAAACGCAGTGTCGGCGTTACTGGCCAACGCCCGGACAAACTCTTGATTAACCTGCTCCCCAATCCCAATCGAGTAAACCTGGGCCCCGGTACGCTTTAGAGCAGCGGCGGCTTCTAGAGCATACGCTTCTGGCTCCTCGTCTGGTGCCGTTGCCAGCCCATCAGTCAACAAAATCGCTAATTTCCGTGCATCAGGATTAGCGGCTGACGCAGACAACACTTCACGCATTTTTACCAAAGCATCGCCGGTGTTGGTTGAGCCAGTTTCTTCGACTGGATCAATCGCTAGCTCACTCACCAAGGTGGCCGCTGCAGCACTATCACGGGTCAGTAACTGCGGTATCGCGGCTTCAGTTGCAAACGTCACTAGCCCAACTTGGTCATCAGGTTGTAGCCGCCCAACAAATCCTCGAGCCGCGGCCAAGACAGTTGTCAGTGGTTCAGGCGGGTTGTCGTTGTCATTATTCATACTCCCAGAGAGATCAATCGCCAAAACCACATCAGTGGCTACGTCACAACTCCGCAAAGTGCCAGCAATTGGCTCTGGCCAGGTAAACGTCAGCGACTCAGTAGTCCGAGCCCCAAACCGATCAACATAAGTTTGAGATGACGTCAGTGCATTACCACTGCGGTCGAAAATAGTGGCAACAATCTCAATATCGTTGATGTCATCAAACGACTGATTGCTCATTTCTACATCCAGTCGCGGCGTCGTACCTTCCCCTTGCAAATCAAAGGTATTAGTAATAAATGTCTCTCGGCCACGAATACTTGGGTACCATTCTCTTACTGGATCCAGCTCCAAAATTGTCTGACGAGGGACTCGGTTTCCAGTTTGAATTCCCCCTTCAAAAATTGGATAGGTGTTGTTGGCAGGCAAGGCGGTAGTACCTTGGCGCTCAGTAATCAACCCCTGCTCGTCAAATAATTTAAAAGTGTAGTTGAGAGCCGGAGTAGCAATGCTGCCATTATTATTTTCAACATACGCCACCGCGTTGTATTGACCCTCAGTCACACGAAAACTCCGCGCCCACTCGACTGTTGGTGCCATTACGTCAAACGCGCAAACAAGCTGGCACCCTCCACCACAATCAACGCCTCGTTCTGACCCGTTTTGGCGACTATCAAAACACGTCGGAGCCACGTAGAAATACGACATGTACACAAACGCAAAAATCCCTCCGAAAAAAATCGTATAGCCAATCCCGTATTGTAATCGCCGCCAAAAGGCCCATGGTCGCACCAGTTGCATGCGTCTATTGTAGCAGACTGATAAATCAAAAAACCGAGTCTAGTAAGACTCGGTTTTTTGATTTAAAAGCTCTAAGTTGGCGCCTACCTACTCTCCCTCTTGCGAAGTACCATCGGTGGTAGTGAGCTTAACTTCCGTGTTCGGAATGAGAACGGGTGTACCCCCACTCCCAAAGCACCAACTTGGAGCTTTCAAAGCTAACATTGCATATCCTATTTTTGTTTGAAAATGGTGAGATTGACCCGAGCGAGTAACAATTACATAACTTCTGGCAGAGGCGGGAGGATTCGAACCCCCGTACTACGGATTTGGTGTCCGCTGCCTGACCACTCGGCCACGCCTCTTCAGAAAGTGCTCGGGGATTGATTGGAGCGGGGGGCAGGATTCGAACCTGCGATCTTCAAGACGACGTCCTGACGCTTACCCCTAAGCTACCCCCGCCCATTCTTCAATCTCACCATTTTCAAACTTTTTATCCAGCTCCTATTACACAGGGCTGGGCGACTTTTCACACAACACTCATAAATTGTATAGCGTACCCTGAAGCGATGAAATCGTCCGCAATTCGCGGCGCGCCAGGAAAATAATTGGAGTGGGACACAAAGTCCAGTGACAATTATTTTCCGCAGCGCAACAAAGAAGTGCGCCGATTTCATCGCTTCAGCTGATGTACAACATTCCCAACGGGAACTACGTCCAATTAGTACACCTCGGCTGCACGTGTTACCACGCTTCCACCTAGTGCCTATCAACCAGATAATCTCTCTGGGGACTTAATGATACCTAATCTTCAAGTTGGCTTCCCGCTTAGATGCTTTCAGC
>CAYGTP010000024.1:0-16561 GCA_964352875.1 uncultured Candidatus Saccharibacteria bacterium | reverse complement strand
CCACCGTATTTTTTTTCGCCGCGCGGCCACCCGCGGGGGGGGGTTGGGCCCCACGCGGCGGTTGACCGTTCCTATTTACTTGCGTACTATTTTAGTAAGCCCGCAGTTTGCGGAGGCTTAGCAACTTAACGAATAATTGACATATGGATACGCACGAAGACCAGCAATTTCTAGAGACGGTAGTAAAATCCCTCGTTGATAACCCAGATGGAGTAAAAATCAACCGTACTGTTGATGAGATGGGTGTCTTGTTGACACTTGATGTCCACGCTGATGATATGGGCAAAATTATTGGTCGCTCTGGTAACACTGCCAAAGCTATCCGCACCTTGCTTCGAGTGGTTGGTATGAAGCATGATGCTCGGGTAAACCTAAAGATCAATGAACCAGAAGGTGGACGGCAGGCAATCAGCAGTACTGACGATATGGAAGATGCTGGAGAAAATATTATGGATGTGCCTCAAGTGACTGAGAAAACGCTCGACCAAGCCATCGACGATTTGAAGATCTAATTTGAGCAAGAAAATTAGCGAACTGCTTTGTCAGACTGCAGTAAATTAATTCTCATCGTACTTTGTGTACGCTTCGAATTAATTTCTTTGTCTTCCGCGCATGTCATCTAATTTTAAACTCTCAAATCCAATCAACAAAAATAGAAAACACCACGCCCTTCGGGCGTGGTGTTTTCTATGCTAGGCTTTTGCTATGACAAACATCGACCATCTCTTTTTCGGATTAGATTGGGATCCAGGTTCTACTGAACCAATTAATTTTATTGAGACTCGTTTGCACGACCTTGCTCCATTTTCAGCTCACGAAGTAGAGATTGATGGAGTGGTATACAAAACCGCTGAGCATGCCTACCAAGCGTTACGGGTCGCGCCGGAGGCGCGACCCGCTGTCACTGCGGCCCGCAGTCCGATGGACGCCTGGCGCGAAGGACAAAAATGCAAAGCCGCTGGAGCAGTAATCGACTACAACAAATACGAATTGATGGAGCGAATTTTCCGCGCTAAGTTAACTCAGCACGACGACGTGAAGCAGGTACTGTTCGCGACCGGTAACCGTGAGTTACTAAAAGTTTATGATACTGACTATGACTGGGGAACGGGCGCTGATATGACTGGAGAAAATAATATGGGGAAGCTCTGGATGAAATTACGAACCGAGTTACAACAAAATCTATGAAAAAAGGAATAGATTATGTCGGAATCGCAGTAGTGCCGTTTGCTCACGATGGAAACGGTAAATATTTACTGGGGTTGCGCACTGAGAAATGTCGAGATGAACATAATCGTTGGGAACCAACCGGGGGAGGCGGTTTAGAGTTTGGGGAAACGATCGAAGAGGGGATTGCGCGAGAAGTGCAAGAAGAAATTAATGCAGTACCCTTCAACTTGGAGTATTTGGGTTTTCGTCAAGTATTTCGTGAACATGAGGGTAAAAAAACCCATTGGCTTGTCTTTGATTACAAAGTCCAAGTTGATCCTCAGGATGTAAAAATTATGGAACCAACTATGTGTGCTGAACTACGTTGGTGCGCCTGGACTGATATCCCTGAACCGATGCATTCTCAATTTCCCATTTTCCTCAAAAAATATAAAGATATTTTATAAATATGAAATTTGGCGTTGATTATATTGGAATTTTTGCAGCAGCGATTTGTTTTGACGCTGAGGGTAATTTCTTGATGGGGAAGCGTGGTGGACAGGCCCGCGACCGGCACGGTGAGTGGGAATTTCCGGGTGGTGGGGTGGAGATCGGTGAGTCGATTGAGGCAGCACTTACGCGGGAGCTACGAGAGGAGTGTGGTACCGAACCAACCCGATTGCAGCAAGTACTCGTCAAAGAATTTATCGAACGCGGCATGCACTACTGTGGTTTCTACTACGCTGCCGAGATTGATCGCGACGCAGTGTACGTGGCTGAACCAGTCTATGATGAGTTTGCCTGGTTTACCCTAGAAACGGTTCCCGATACGGTAAAGCAGAAATACTATTTCGATATTATCAAAGCAGCGATTGCTGTCCGCTAGTAATCAGTATGAATTTTGAAGAAAATAATAATTTGAAGGGCTTTAATCGTAACAAAGATTTGGACGCGGAAGCTGTTGGTGCGGCCCATAAACGTCTCAAGCAAAAACTACCTCTATTTGAATCAATTAATCAAAATAAATGTGAATTTGAGATTGAGCCAGGACATAGTGAGTGTAGTTATAGTGTAAACGAACTTGATGCAGATGATGAAGAACACATCAGAAAGTATGTTAAAAATTTGGTTAAAAGAACAGATACATTTTTTGAATTACTTGATATTCGCAACTGGAAAAAAATCACAAACATTACTCTCAAA
Organism: uncultured Candidatus Saccharibacteria bacterium; assembly: GCA_964352875.1. Taxonomy (GTDB): domain Bacteria; phylum Patescibacteriota; class Minisyncoccia; order Phycocordibacterales; family UBA918; genus OLB19. Next base: position 14,209 of record CAYGTP010000024.1, on the reverse strand, counting down.
GCTGGTGAAGAGAGGTTGGCAATTGACACTGTCCTGCCTGAAGGTTATAGAATTTACGGTTATGCATTTGAGGGGTATGATGTTGATTTTGATTCAGTCCGAATGGACGACCAGGCCATCTTTATAGTTGGGCCATTTAATACATTGCGTAGTGTATTGGTTTTGCTTCACGAAATTGGTCATGTTGTAGATAATGAAAAGAACGGTGGTTACGAGCATGTGGACGACAAAAAACTTGATGATTTGGTGAAGCAGTATCGACAAGAACGCAATGCTACTGCTTTTCAGTATCGAGTATTTAGAACTCTGGTGCGTGATCAAAATATACGGACTGATTCACTGGCCGTTACGCATGGTAGTGATTTGGATAGTTATAAAAAATACATCAGACGCAAAATTGCTAATTTATATGAGGCACAAAATCACTATTATGATACGCTACGCACCGATACTGTAATAGGTGGCCTCGAAGATGGTTGGGAAGATGATCGAGAAGAATATTTAAGAGAAAGTTGGCTCGACTGGAAGCGTACTGAGCATTTTAAGCAGTGGTTTGATGAATTGGACGGTATTGCGTTTGACGATGAAGAACTCTTTGACTTATGGTGTACATGGGTTGGTGAAACGAGTTACGAATTTTGGCATGACTTAGAGGAAGGTGTTGCTAGTACTGATTCGAATGTTTGATAGTTGGAGGGCATGATATAGAGTAGTGGTATGAACTTTCACGTTATTACATTATTTCCAGAGGTTTGCCGAGCGTACACAGACGCGAGTGTGTTGGGGCGGGCGCAGAAAACTGATAAAGGGCAGGGAGCAAAAGTGCGCGGCAAGAAAATTGCAGTGGCATATTATAATCCCCGCGACTACACCAAAGACCGGCACAACCGCGTTGATGATCGACCGTATGGTGGTGGGCCGGGAATGGTCATGCAGGCAGAGCCAATTTTAGCAGCGTGGCAGAAAGCGGTCGGACGAAAGACCAAAGCGCTCAGCGAGAAAAAGGTGAAGACGTTGATTATGTCACCACGTGGCAAAATGTTTGATCAGGCGATGGCCAAGCAGCTAGCAAAAAAATATGAACATATCGTTTTGATTTCGGGTCGGTACGAAGGAATTGACGCCCGAGTCAAAGGCATTTTGCAAGCGGAAGAAGTATCAGTCGGTGACTTTGTTCTCACGGGTGGAGAATTACCAGCACTGACTATTATTGACGCTACGGCCAGACATATTCCTGGAGTGCTTGGTACCCATGATTCCTTAGAAGACGATCGCGCTACAGACGGCACCACCTATACTCGTCCAGAGGTCTTGGAGTACAAAAGAAAGAAATACGCAGTGCCCCAAGTACTTTTAGACGGTAATCACAAAGCCATTGAGGCCTGGCGTAAAAACCAAAAGGACTAGTCTTTTCGTTAAAACCTGATAATAAGTATTTTGGATGTATCCGCCCTGTCCAGGGCAAAAAGCGAGTTTTATACGGGAGCAAACCGAAGGTGTTTAGTGTGTCTGCTTTAACGAAAGCTAAAAGGAGAGTCCGATGAACTGCGAAGTTTATAAAGAAATACTCCCGATCTCATACCGTTATATACTATACAATCTACAATCTCTACAAGGTCCGACCTTGTAGAGATTACAGCGTTACAAGGTCGGACCTTGTAACGGTTGGGGTTGAGAGCAGCTTGAAAAATACTTGCGTAATGGGTGTAAATGCCGTATAATCCCGGCCACAAAGCGCTATTGGGGGATTGAGTTATGGCGGCTAATTCAATAGGCAGTGATGTAAGGGAGGTAAAATTCAAGAAAATACACTTGATTTTGCCTTATGTGGGCTAACTGAGCAGCTGCTCAGGGATACATCAAATGCAAAAATTAATCGGGTAAGGCAAAACAACGGAACACACCGGTAGCGGTGTGGCTTTTGTGCGCATTTACATAACGTAACTGGGACATACACTATGTATACAAAACCAAAGGCAGAGGACTACGCATCAGTGGGAGCGATGCCAAAGAAAAAGTTTCAGCACGCACGTGATCCTCGCATCGAGCTACCAGACTTGATAGAGCCGCAACGAGAGTCGTTTCGGTGGTTTATGGAAGAAGGTCTCAAAGAGGCTTTTAAGGAATTTTCTCCAATCGCTGACTATTCAGACAAGAAGTTTGAATTGCAGTTTAAAAAGTACGAAATCGGCAATCCAAAGTGCACACCAGAGCACGCAAAAGCTAACAAGCTTACCTACGATGCGCCGCTACGAGCGCACGTGATTTTGAAGAATAAAACGTTTGAATCAGAAAAGAGTCAGGAAATATTCTTTGCAGACATTCCTGTTATGACCGACAACGGTACCTTCATCATTAACGGTGTCGAACGAGTGGTTGTCCCACAGCTTGCTCGAAGTTACGGTATCTTTTTTACCTCAGCCGAAATTAAAGGCAAAACCTACTTTGGTGCCAAGTTGATTCCAGCGCGCGGTGCGTGGGTAGAGCTTGAATCAGAAGCAGATGGTGTTATCTACGTCAAGATTGACCGCAAGCGAAAGTTCCCAGTTACTACGCTCTTGCGCGTGTTTGGTGTCGAAAAAGAAGAAGACATGGTGAAACTTTTCAAAGATGTAGAACGAGGCCCGGAATACATCAAAGCTACGCTCGCAAAAGACCCCGCCAAAACTACTGATGACTCATATATAGAGATTTACCGTCGTCTTCGTGATGGTGACTTAGCAACAGTAGATAACGCTCGTGAGTTTGTTAATTCTATTTTTGCACCAGAGCGGTACGACCTATCAGAAATTGGTCGGCACCATTTTAACGAACGATTCGGCCGCCCGATTGACGCCAAAGCTACTGCTGAACGAACTGTCTCACTCGAAGATGTTCGGATTGTGATCAAAAACATCATCGAACTTAATCATGAACCGGGAGCTGCCGCAGATGACATCGACCACCTTGGGTTCCGCCGTGTCCGGTACTTTGGTGAAATGTTGAACCAACGGGTTCGGGTCGGTATGACTCGGATGAAACGAAACATCCAAGACCGCATGAGTACGATTGAAGCAGAAACTAGCTTACCAATCCAAATCCTAAACCCGCGCCCACTACAGGCCGCTATCAAGGAGTTCTTCACGACCAACCAGTTGTCGCAGTTTATGCCACAACAAAACGTGTTGGGTGAGCTTGAAGGACTCCGAACAGTTTCAGCGCTTGGTCCGGGTGGTCTAACCCGCGAGCGAGCTGGTTTTGAAGTTCGTGACGTTCACACCAGTCACTACGGACGACTCTGTCCAATCCATACGCCAGAAGGCCCAAACATTGGATTGATTCTTCGACTTGCGATGTACGCCCGCGTTAACCGCTTTGGGATCATCGAAACTCCGTACGTAAAGGTTGATAAAGGAGTCGTGACCGGCGAGGTTACTTATATGAACGCCCACGAAGAAGAGAAGTACAACATTGCTCACGCAGCGGTTGAGGTTGACGATAACGGAAAAATCAAACCAGACTTGATTGAAGCCCGTAAGCGCGGCGAACCACGAATCATCCCTAAGAAACTGGTTGATTACATGGATATTGCTACCAACCAAGCGTTCTCAGTCGCGACTTCAATGATTCCTTTCTTGAATCATGACGACGCCAACCGTACTTTGATGGGTTCAAACATGCAGAAGCAGGCGACTCCTTGTATCGTACAAGAAGCGCCGATTGTTGCGACCGGAATCGAAGAACTCGCCGCCCGCGATACGGGACGCGTAATTATCGCTAAAGAAGCTGGCGAAATTGTTGAAGTCGATGGTAAACACATTGTCGTTAAAAACAAAGATGGTAAGAAAGTCGAGTACCCGCTGACCAGTATTCAAAAGACTAATGACTTTTCCGCTTTCTATCACCGACCAGCAGTTAGCCTTGGACAAAAAGTAAAACGGGGGGACTTATTGGCTGACACATCATCAACCGACCAAGGTCAGATGGCGGTTGGACAAAATGCTCTAGTAGCCTTTATGTCATGGAATGGGGCTAACTACGAAGACGCCATCATCATTTCTGAACGATTGGTAAAACAAAGTAAATTTTCGACTATTCACCTTGATGAACTTGATGTGGCAGTTCGAGATACCAAGCTTGGTCCAGAAATTACCACGCCAGATATTCCAAACGTTTCAGAAATGAAACTCCGCAACCTTGACGAAAATGGTGTTATCCGCGTAGGGGCTGAAGTTCGACCTGGCGATATCCTTGTCGGTAAAGTTACACCAAAGGGTGAAACGCAACTCACACCAGAAGAGCGACTCTTGCGATCTATCTTTGGTGAAAAAGCCAAGGACGTGAAAGATACTTCACTCCGACTCGAAGCTGGAAAGCGTGGTCGAGTGATTGGTGTAAAAATCTTTTCTCGTGAGAATGGTGACAACCTCGAGAGTGGAGTTATCAAGCGCATTCACATTACCGTAGCGCAGGTACGTAATATTTCAGTTGGTGACAAGTTGGCTGGACGACATGGTAACAAGGGAGTTATTTCTCGTATTCTGCCGGAAGAAGATATGCCGTATACGGCTGACGGTCGACCAGTTGATGTACTTTTGACTCCACTGGGCGTTCCATCACGTATGAACTTGGGACAAATTCTTGAGTTACACCTTGGTATGGCTGCGAACGAGCTCGGTTACCAAGCCATTGTGCCACCATTTTCTGGAGCGACTGAAGACGAAATCAAAGACGAACTAGAAAAAGCGGGCTTGCCACGTGACGGAAAGGTACAGCTACGAGATGGACGCACTGGCGAAGAGTTCGCGCAGCGAACAGCGATTGGGTACATGTACATTTTGAAACTGCACCACATGGTGGAAGATAAGATTCACATGCGTTCAATTGGTCCATACTCATTGATTACGCAACAACCACTTGGTGGTAAAGCGCAGATCGGAGGACAGCGATTTGGAGAAATGGAAGTGTGGGCGTTACTCGGTTACGGTGCGGCGTATACGCTTCGCGAAATGCTCACTATCAAATCTGACGATATTGTGGGACGAAGCGCTGCCTTTGACGCCATTGTTCGCGGGGAACGGATTAGTCATCCCCACACCCCAGCTGCCTTTAACGTCTTGGTCAACCAACTCAGGGGTCTCTCACTGGATGTAAAAATCACCCGCGACGGAGGAGGTAATGATCGTCGTAATTAATAATCGTAAATAATCATCTATGGCAACAAACGAAACACATGGAAAGCGAACTCCATCCCGCATCACTGATGTGAGCTTGCAATTGGCGTCACCTGACACGGTACTCGACTGGTCATATGGCGAAGTTACGAAACCAGAGACGATCAACTACCGTACCCAACGTCCAGAAAAGCATGGTCTGTTTGACGAGCGGATTTTTGGTCCAGTTGAAGATTATGAATGTAGTTGCAAGAAGTATCGCGGTATTCGCTACAAAGGTATTGAATGTGAAAAATGTGGGGTAGAAGTGACCAGATCTATCGTTCGACGTGAACGAATGGGACACATTGATATTTGCGTACCGGTCTCACATATCTGGTTCTTGCGCGGGGTGCCAAGTCGAATCGCTTTGATTCTCGGTATCTCAGCTTCTGACGTGGAGAAGGTCATCTACTTTGCTGGGTATATCATCACGAAAGTAGCGGAAGATGAACGAGCACGAGTGCTTAAAGAACTTGAAACTGAATACAAAGCTAAAGCAAAAGAGCTACAGAACGAAGACGCTCGGGTAGCGCTCAAAGAGCGAATGACTGATACGAAAAAAGAAATTGAAGGAATTAAGCCTGGTACTGTATTGGACGAAACTACCTTCCACAAATTCTCAGTTAAATATTCAACTCTGTTTGAAGCCAAAATTGGAGCAGAATCAATTTACGAACTATTTAAGAGCATCGACTTGGTGGCGTTACGTGACAGTATGGAAACCCAACGAGAAAAAGCGAGTGCAGCAGAGCGAACTAAGCTCGACAAGCGTCTCTCACTCGTGCGCGGCATGATTCATGCAGGAGTACGTCCTGAATGGATGTTCTTGACTCGCATTCCAGTTATTCCACCAGCCCTTCGTCCAATGGTCGCACTTGAAGGTGGACGACACGCTTCATCTGACCTTAACGACCTCTATCGTCGTGTGATTAACCGTAATAATCGATTGAAAAAATTGATCGACATTATGGCACCAGACGTGATTCTCCGAAACGAGAAGCGTATCTTGCAAGAAGCAGTTGACGCACTGATTGATAACTCTATCCGACACGGCAATACGGCCTATTCAGCGATGAGCCAGGCACAGCGCCGTCCACTGAAATCTCTTTCAGATTATTTGAAGTCAAAGCAAGGATATTTCCGACAGAACTTGCTTGGAAAGCGCGTTGACTATTCTGGTCGTTCGGTGATTGTGATTGGTCCAGAAATGAAGCTCGATCAATGTGGTCTTCCAAAACACATGGCGCTTGAGTTGTTCCGACCGTTTGTGATTGCCCAACTATTGGCGCAAGAGTTGGCCTATAACATTCGTGGCGCCGGACGTTTGATTGAAGACGGGGTGCCAGAAGTCTGGGCGATTCTTGAAAGCGTTATCAAAGACAAGCACGTGCTTTTGAACCGAGCACCTACTTTGCACCGTCAGGGTATCCAGGCCTTCCGCCCGGTGTTGATTGAAGGTAATGCGATTCAAGTGCACCCGCTTGTTTGTAAAGCGTTTAACGCTGACTTCGATGGTGACCAGATGGCGGTCCACGTACCGTTGTCTGACGAAGCGCAACTCGAAGCCCGTACAATTATTTCAGCCAACAAAAACATCTTGAAGCCTGGTAGTTCAGAACCAGTAGTGTCGGAAGGATTGATGGACATTGCTCTCGGTGCCTTCTGGATGACGAAGATTGTTGAAGGTGCTCCGGGAGAAGGAAAATTCTTTAGTTCTCCAAACGATGCTATCAACGCCTACGACTACGGAATTGTGGACTTCCGCGCCAAAATTAAAGTACTCGCCACCGATACAGACAAGTATGCACAATACGAAAATGGCTTGTTTGAAACATCAGTTGGACGACTCTTATTCAACAGTGTACTTCCAAGCGATCACGTATTTGTAAACCAACAGCTCGGCCAACGTGAGCTGTTCGATATCATCATTGATTTGATTGATCAACAGGGTACTGCAATCGTTCCAGATATCGTTGATAAAATTAAGAAGAACGGGTTCAAGTATGCGACTATGTCCGGGACAACCTGGGGCATTGATGACGTGGTCATTCCACCGGAAAAAGACGAGATTATCGAGAAAGCCCGCGCTGAGGAACGAGTAATCTTTGACCACTATGACGAAGGTCTACTCTCCCGCGACGAACGACGACGCTTGATTGCAGAAATCTGGCACCGCACCAAAACTGTGTTGGAGGGAATTATTCCAGAACAAATGGATCAACATGGTTCAGCGTACAACATGTGGAAGTCTGGCGCTCGAGGTTCGATGCGACAGATTTCGCAGATGGTTGGGATGAAAGGTCTGATCGTTAACACCAGAGGACAGACACTGGAATTTCCAGTTGTGTCGTCGATGAAGGAAGGAATGAGTCCAACTGAATACTTCATTACTACTCACGGTTCTCGTAAAGGGTTGGCTGACACCGCGCTCCAGACTGCTAAAGCTGGCTACCTCACTCGAAGACTCTTCGTGGTAGCACAAGACGCAATTGTGACTGAGGCTGATTGTAAAGTAAAAGAAGGCGTCGAAATCGGTCGTGTGAGCGCGTCAGGTATTGAAATTGCTTTTAGTAAAGCAATCAAAGGTCGGGTACTCTCAGCTGATGCTGTTACCGCCAAAGGAGAGGTGCTCTTTAAAAAGGGTCACATGTTGTCACGACTTGATGCGTTGCACATTGAAGGGTCAAATTGTGAGTCAGTAGCAGTACGTTCACCGATGACTTGTAAGACACTCCGAGGAGTCTGTCAGAAGTGTTACGGGATTGACCTCACTACTAATAGTTTGGTTGATATTGGTGAGGCGGTTGGTACAGTGGCTGCCCAAGCGATTGGTGAGCCAGGTACTCAGCTAACGATGAACACGAAACACCATGGAGGTACTTCAGCGGCTGGTGGAGACGTAACTCAAGGTCTCCCACGAGTAGAAGAAGTGTTTGAAAAGCGCATTCCAAAAATCCCAGCCGTGATCACCAAACACGACGGAGTAGTGGCTGGTATTCGTACTGAAGGTCGAGAGAAAGTTATTGTGATTGCTCCCGACATGACTGCGTCTGGTGCACCAAAGAAGAAAGATAATATTGAATACGCCGTAAATTACCGACGCGTGGTCAAAGTATCTGAAGGTGAACAGGTGAAAGCTGGACAGATTATGACTGACGGATCAGCTGACCTGACTGAACTCTTCAAGTATGGTGGTCGCGATGTTACACAGGATTATGTCATCTCTGAAATTAACAAGATTTATGAGTTGCAAGGGGTAACGATCGCTCGCAAGCATATTGAATTGATTGTGAAGCAAATGATGAGTCGTATGAAGGTAACGGCGAGCGGCGACAGCCCATTCACAATTGGGGACGTGGTAGAGGAGTGGGTGTACGAACAAATGAACATCAAACTCAAAGAAGAAGGTAAAGAACTTGCTAAAGCAGATCGCATGCTGGCCGGTATTACTGAGTCTTCTTTGTCACGTAAGAGCTTCCTTTCAGCGGCATCTTTCCAAAACACCACTCGAGTGTTGATTGGAGCAGCTGTTCGGGGGAGTCACGACAACTTGGCTGGTTTGATGGAAAACGTCATTGTTGGAGGCTTGATTCCAGCTGGTACCGGGTTTGAAGGAAGCAAAAAGCATGAGGCAATTTTAGAGCTGCAGAAGACATTGGACTAACAAAAGACACAAAAGGGCCGCGGCATAGCCGCGGCCCTTTTGTGTCTAGTTCCAGCAGATAAAAAACCGCGGTATACTAGCCTGACATGAGTGACTCAGTACAATTAATTAAGGAAAAATTAGATATTGTCGAAGTTATTTCTTCGTATGTGGAATTGCACAAGGCGGGAACAAACTACAAAGGTAAGTCACCGTTTACTAGTGAAAAAACTCCTTCATTTTATGTCTCACCAGACCGTGGCCTATACTATTGTTTTTCTAGCAATCAGGGTGGCGATATGTTCAACTTTGTCCAAGTGATGGAGGGAGTTGATTTTAAAGGCGCCCTTCAGTTGTTGGCCAATAAAGCAGGAGTGGAGTTGGTACGGGAAGATCCACAAAAGCGAACCGAGCGCGACCAACTCCACACAGCCCTCAGCGAAGCGGTTGGTTTCTACGCTCAGAAACTTGCGAGTACACCAGAAGCGCTGCAGTATTTGATTGACCGTGGTATGGAAGTTGAGACTAGCAAGCGTTGGCAAATCGGCTATGCACCCGGACCACCACTTGGTGGTTGGCGCGAATTGAAAGAACATTTACACGCACTGGGCTTTAGTGATACTACACAGCTAAAGGCCGGATTAATTAAACCCGGTCCAGACGGGAAAGAGTCGTATGATTTATTCAGGGATCGACTAGTATTTCCGATGAATGACCCCGTTGGGAAGACGGTAGCTTTTTCGGGCCGAATTCTGCATCCAAATGATAACGCCCCAAAGTATGTTAATTCGCCGGAGACCGAGTTGTACAAAAAATCCCAACTCCTCTATGGGTATGACAAGGCTAAGCAAGGGATTCGAAAACTTGATTTTTCACTGATTGTGGAAGGGCAGTTTGATGTTGTGTTGGCCCATCAAGCCGGGTACACCAATACTGTTGCCGTGTCTGGGACCGCACTTACTCCAGAGCATGTGCGGTTGTTGGAACGGCTATCAAATCGGGTAGTGTTGGCGCTTGATGCTGATCGCGCAGGGATTGCCGCTGTCAAAAAGTCCGCCACAATTATGCTTGCTCGAGGATTGGATGTAAAAGTCGCCGCTCTGCCCGAGGGAGAAGACCCGGCTGACTTGATAAAAACTGGTAAAGAACGATTTAAGAAAGTGATTGGCGAAGCTGTCCATGTGGTTGAGTTTTTGCTGGTAGTGGTAAAACGTCGAGCTAAAGACGAACGACATTATAAGTTGCTCGTGCGCGAAGAAGTCTTGCCGTTGATTGCGGTGATAGAAAATAAAATCGACCAAGAGCACTTTGAGCAGTTAGTGGCAGAACGGTTAGAGACCAGTCATACTGCGGTTCATTTTGAGGTAGAGCGTATCATGCAAGAACCGACTACTGGCGGTGCCCATGGTGAGATTGATGAAAGTAAGGTGTTGCCATCAGCCGTCTGGCGACGCCTAGAGTCTGTGAAAATCGCCGCAGTGGCGTTGATTGATATTATGCCGCTCCCACACCGGGATATATATCAGCAGGTGTTGTCTGAAATTTTGGGACAACCAGCTACGGTTGATGGTCTTGGTATTGATACAAAAGAGTTGAGTCGACAATCATTTCAGTTAGAAGATCAATACAGCGGAGAGGAACGGTTAAAACATTTACTCTCCTACGCGATAGCGACTCTCAATGAGCTTAAATTAGGTTTGGCCCGGGCGCAGTTGAAGATCTACCGAGGAGAGTTGGCAATAGCTGAAGCACAAAAAGATTTACAAACCAGCGCCGAGTTGTTGGAGAAAGTGCAAACTGCCCAGGCAAGGGTAGCGGCGGAACCGTACGATGACTCACTTTTTATCCCCCGTAAAGACTAGACATAACAACATTTTTCTGTATAGTTGTGCCACATGCCGGCCAAAAAAGCCATAAAGAAAAAAATCGTCAAGAAAACCGTGACCAAAAAAGTCACTACACGCGCCACTAAAAAAGCGGTGACCAAACAGGCACCCAAAAAAACTAGCGCAAAAAAATCTATTAAAACAAAAAAAGCAACTACCAAGAAAGTAGTGAAAAAAGTTTCAACCAAAAAGGTTGCAAAAAAAGCCACTACACCGGTAGCCAAACCTTCAACAGCTAAAAAAGTAGTAAAAACAAACGCCGTCTCTAAAAAGAAAGGGACAACAAGACAGCAGCGAGAGTGGAATGATAAGCACAGCGAGTTGATGCGTCTCGGGAAAGAACGCGGGTATGTTACTCATGATGAGATTTTGCGTTCATTTCCAACTATTGAAAATGACGTCAAATTTCTCGACCGAATGTATGATGACTTCGCTACTGCTGGTATTGATGTGCTCGCCAGTGGCGGTTTGCTCGGTACAGATATGAGCGAAGACGTGATTGCACAGAAAAATTCGTATAAACGAAGTGATAGCGCTTATGACTCGATTCAGATGTATCTTCGAGAAATCGGACAGTATCCTTTGTTAGTGGCGCAAGAAGAGCGCGTACTGGCCAAGCGAATTCTGGATGGGGATGAAGAAGCACGCAACTTACTTGCTCGGGCTAACTTACGTCTGGTAGTTTCGATTGCCAAAAAGTACGTTGGTCGTTCACCTGATCTGACGCTACTAGACTTGATTCAAGAAGGTAATATCGGACTCTTTAAGGCGGTTGATAAATTCGACCATACGAAAGGTTTTAAGTTTTCTACGTATGCAACCTGGTGGATTCGCCAAGCGATAACACGAGCTCTCGCTGATCAATCACGAACGATTCGTATTCCAGTACACATGGTTGAGACCATGGCTAAATACAAACAAGTATCACGTCGCTTGGCTCAAGACCTCGGTCGTGATCCAATGCCGGAAGAAATTGCTACTGAAATGGATGTTGAAGTTGAAAAAATCTACCAGATTGAAAAAATCAGTCAGGATACAATTTCTCTTGAACTACCGATTGGTGACGATGATGATCGGTCACGACTTTCAGACTTTATCTCGGATGATAAAATTGTCTCACCAGACCAAGAAGTGGCCCACAGCATTTTGACTGATCAAATCACCGAGATTCTTGATGCATTGTCAGAAAAAGAACGAAAGATTCTCGAAATGCGTCACGGGCTACTTGATGGTACGTATCACACGCTCGAAGAAGTTGGAAAAGAGTTTGGGGTAACCCGCGAACGAATCCGACAGATTGAAGCTAAGGCATTGGAGAAGATTCGCCAGCATGAGAAGGCACGACGTCTAAAATCTTATTAAATAAAATAAGATTTTAGCCAATTATTTCTCCCTGGATAGGTCGAAATCATTGGCGTCGTGCACACTGAAATTATAATCGTCATTACATTCCTCCTTAATTTCAGCGCCCGAGACTGAAATCATATTAAGTTATATTTAAATATATATTTAAATATATACGTGCAAAACCGGCGGCTGTTTGAGCCGCCGGTTTTGCGTTAACGGACGCATGCTATCCTAGTGAGGTGAGACGAAAAGAACCTTTTCTCTATCTATTTAAACGGACCTGGCGATTTGCCAAAGGCCGTCGAAGATTTATCGTGCTGGCTATCGTTTTGAGTGTGATTGCAAACCTATATTACGTGGTGGGACCACTGTTGTTTGGCCAATTACTGAACGAAATCCAAGCCAATGGTATTACCGATAAAAATATTTGGACGCTATTTTCTTTTTTGGCAATCTTCTTTGTATTGCATCTTGGATTTTGGGCTCTGCATGGACCATCGCGCATTATAGAAGGCAGGAATGCGTTTTTAGTGAGGAAAAATTACAAAGAATATCTACTTAAGAATGTATTGGCGCTGGATATGGCCTGGCACAGTGATCGAGATAGTGGCGATACGATTGATAAGATTGAGAAAGGCACCAAAGCACTATTTGAATTTTCTGAAGGCATTTTTATTTTTGTTGAGATCATCGTGCGGGCAGTTGGTACGATTATCGTCTTGTATTACTTCAATCTTTATGCCGGGTTAACCTTGACAACGCTCTTAGCGATTACGTTGATTATTCTGATGCGGTTCGATACGATCCTGGTGCGGCAATATCAAACTCTCAATTTATTTGAGAACAAAATCACCGCCAAGATATTTGATGGATTATCAAATATTACGAGCGTTCTCATCCTTCGGATTCAAAATTTAGTTTTGAAAGACGTAGTGAAAAGTATTGATGCTCCGTACAGTTTATATAAGAAGAATAATACGTTCAACGAAATCAAGTGGTTTACAGGGGCCTCCATTTTTGAGCTTTCAGTATTACTGCCAGTGGCGCTGTTTTTGTATTTTTCGATTGATAGCCCAGAAGTGATTGCGGTCGGTACCGTCAGCGCATTGTATATGTACGTCCGCAATACCGGCGATGTGTTTTTTGGTTTTGCCTATCACTACGAAGATATTTTACGTAAGCAAGCATCGGTACAGAACGCCGAAGAGCTTGAACAGTACTTTACGAACACATTTTCTCACAAAAAAACAGCACGAGTTTGCAAGCAGTTGTTAGAAATTTCTGATCTAACGTTTTCGTATGATAAAACCGCCGACGACGACAGCAAGAATTTACGAGAAGTCTCGCTTTCTATTAAGGCAGGCGAAAGAATCGCCTTGGTAGGGGCGTCGGGTTCAGGTAAAACAACGTTCTTGAAAATACTCCACGGCCTCTATCCAGTGCAATTTGGTAAGATTACGGTTGATGGTAAGCAGTTACGGAAGTCGCTTGATCAGGTTGATTTAGGAACGACACTGGTCCCACAAGAACCCGAACTTTTTTCGGCGACAATTTTGGAAAACATTACCCTTGGAATCGACACTCCAGACACAGCAGTGGCAAAGGTACTGGAATTAGCGGCCTTTACTGACGTGGTGGAAAGTTTACCTGAAGGATTAGCCAGTAAGATCAATGAAAAGGGAGTCAATCTATCGGGCGGCCAAAAGCAACGGCTGGCGTTGGCGAGGGCCCTTTTGTTTGCAACGGAAAAAACTATTATATTAATGGATGAGTCAACTAGTTCAGTTGATCCCCATAACGAGCGGATAATTTATAAAAATATATTTAGGCACTTCACCGGTACAACTATCATTGCTACGATTCATAAATTTAATTTATTAGAGCAATTTGATCGGATAATACTGTTTAATGCTGGTGAAGTGGTTGCTGACGGAACCCTTAAGCAGCTGATTGCAAGGAATGAAATGTTTAAAAAACTCTGGCAAGACTATCAAAGCAGTACTGGTAAATAAGTGGTAAAATGCCCACATGAGTGATAGCCGAACAGGTAAGGAGTCAGAGGCGGCCGTAAAAGATGCGTATGCCTGCATTTACCCCCCCCACCGCGCCGCGGGTTGTATTATCCATTGTGCCGGGGT
>CAYGTP010000023.1:0-16946 GCA_964352875.1 uncultured Candidatus Saccharibacteria bacterium | reverse complement strand
CTGCAGCGGTACTCATTACTTTCAATACGATTCGACTAGCGATCTACACATCACGTGAGGAGATTTCTATCATGCGCTTAGTTGGTGCAAGTAATACATTTATCCGCGGACCATTTGTCTTGCAAGGGGTTATGTACGGTTTTGTGGCTGGTGTATTGGCCCTCTTGATTATTTACCCAATTGTCCTCTGGATTGGCCCTGAGACCGAAGCATTCTTCCAATTCAATCTGTTTACTTATTTTGTACAAGATTTCCCGTATCTCTTCGGGGTGTTGGTAGGGAGCGGGATAGGGCTCGGGGTGGTTTCGAGTCTGTTTGCGGTAGCCCGATATTTACGAGTTTAATCACTAAAGTATGGCAGCCAAACGTTCTGAGGGAAAGAAAAACCGGAAGTATTTGTTTGTAGTTGGTGGAGTGATGAGTGGCGTCGGTAAAGGCATTACGTCTTCATCGGTTGCACTTTTAATGAAAGCCCGTGGCCTTAAGGTGACGGCGCTTAAGATTGACCCCTACATTAATGTCGATGCCGGCACCATGAACCCAACCGAGCACGGGGAAGTGTTTGTCTTAAAGGATGGGTTGGAGACTGACCAGGATATGGGGAACTATGAACGGTTTTTAAATACTGATCTCCCGTCGATCAACTACATGACAACCGGGAGTATCTATCAAGCGGTCATCGCCAAAGAACGAAACCTTGGTTACGAAGGCAAAAATGTACAAGTCGTTCCCGATATTCCCAAAGAGGCAATACGGCGTATCAAATTGGCTGGCGAAGGAGCTGACGCTGACGTAGTGATTGTCGAGGTGGGAGGTACGGTGGGTGAATACGAGAACATTCTTTTTATCGAAGCGATTCGCATGATGAAGACTGAGTTGCCAGACGATGTCGCGACTATTATGGTGAGTTATTTACCAGTGCCAGGCAGTATAGGAGAAATGAAAACTAAGCCAACCCAGCATGCTGCCAGGACACTTGCTAGTTCGGGAGTATTTGCTGATATGATTGTGGCGCGAAGCCCGATTGGGATTGATGCTAAGCGTAAACAAAAGATTGCTACGTTTTGTAACGTGAAAGCAGAAAACGTTATCTCAGCACCAGATGTGGCCAGTATCTACGATATTCCACTTAACTTCGAGCGTGACCATCTCTCTGACCAACTCTGTACTATGTTGGGATTGGGTTGCTCAAAGAAATCCGACTTGACTGACTGGAAGAAATTCGTGGCCAAATCAAAGAACACTAAAGATACGGTCAAGATTGCAGTGATTGGAAAATACTTCAGTTCAGGAGATTTTGTTTTGTCTGATGTGTATATTTCTATTCTTGAAGCCATCAAATATTCAGCGTACAAGATTGGACTCAAGGCCGACATTACGTACTTGTCTTCTCAAGATTTTGAGGGAGCCAAGAATCTGGCTGAGCTCAAGAAATACGACGGGGTGTTAGTCCCTGGCGGTTTTGGTAAAACTGGTATTGCTGGTAAGCTCGCCGTGATTGAGTACGTCCGCAAAAACAAAATTCCGTACTTTGGGATTTGTTACGGTATGCAACTCGCTGTACTGGAGTATGCGCGTAACGTTTTGAAACTAAAAGACGCAAGTACTGAAGAAATTGATTCAAAGGCAAAAGAGTTGGTAATTGGTGTTATGTCTGAACAAAAAGCTAACATCGCTAATAAACAAATGGGCGGCACCATGCGTCTCGGGCAATACCCAGCTCAGCTAGTGAAAGGTACGATTGTGCAAAGAGCCTACAAAGCTGATGAGATTGTTGAACGCCACCGCCACCGGTATGAGGTTAACAATGAGTTTGTACCAGCCCTCGAAGCTAAAGGATTGATTTTTTCAGGCATGTCACCCGATGGGCAATTGATGGAAACGATGGAGCTACCAACTGATGTGCATCCGTTCTTTGTTGGCGTGCAATATCACCCCGAGCTCCAGGCTCGGCCTCTCGACCCGCATCCACTATTTACGGCGTTTGTAAAAGCAGCGTACGAAAAACACTAAGACCACTTGTATTTTGGCTTGGATATGCTTTAATTCAGGCATAACCGATGTCTCCTTGTAGTAGTCGATCAGGTGAGCAGGTTGTTTAATCAATAAAGATAACTCGCATGACAGGAACAATTGCGCGTCTAACTGACCGAGGATTTGGATTTATTACTCCAGATTCAGGTGAGAAAGACGTATTCTTCCATGCTCGTTCGCTTTCAGAAGGTCTTACTTTTGATGAGCTACGAGAGGGCGAAAAAGTTACATTTGAACTAGAAGACGGTCCAAAAGGTCCGTCAGCTGCAAATGTACAGCGCGCTGCAGCAGTCGCTGCCTAAGCACTCACCAAGTAAAAGCCGCGGGCTATGCCCGCGGCTTTTACTATGCACACCATTGACTAATCAATAAATTATGATATTGTTGTCGGCAAGCTTTCGATACTCGTGTGGGGCTCCTAAGCTGCAGATGCCGACGGAAACGCTGTTCATCTGATTATTTCACCTGCACAGTTTGGCATCCTGCTAAACAGCCCCGAAATACTAACGTATTTCATAACATACAATTAAATGCATACAACAACCCCTCGACGTAGTCGGTCTGGTTCTTCAGATGGCCAACGTCGTTCATTTTCTCATTCTAACAGTCGTCGTTCGACGAGCCCTAGTGGCCAACGGAGCCGTTTTTCTACTGGTCCGCGCACAGGCGGTGCTCCACGAAGCGATGGTTCACGCAGTGGCGGTGGCGCCCGCAGCAGTGGTTTCCGCAGTGGCGGTGGCTCACGCAGTGGTGGTTTTCGAAGTGGTGGCGGTGGACGCAGTGGTGGAAACCGCGGCGGCCGTAAAATCGCGACGTTTGATCCATCACAATTCATCAACAAAAATCCAGTTGATGTAGCACCAGAAGTGTATGAACCAAAGCACAAATTTAGCGACTTCGGCCTTGATGGCCGTTTGGTCCGCACGATTGCCAGCATGGGTATTACTACTCCGTCACCAATCCAAGACCAAATTATTCCTGATATTTTAAATGGTCGTGACGTTATTGGACTGGCTGAAACTGGTACCGGTAAAACGGCTGCGTTCTTAGTACCGTTGATTGAAAAGACTACCAAAGACTACAATCAACAAACGTTGATTCTTACCCCAACTCGTGAGCTTGCACTCCAAGTCGAAGCTGAGCTACATAAACTAGCTAAAAGCTATCGTCTGTACTCAACCGTTTGTGTAGGTGGGACGAGTATTCATCCGCAACTCCGCGCCCTACGTCGCCGTCAACACTTTGTGATTGGTACACCAGGACGAATACTCGATTTGATCGAACGGGGGAGTATCCAAACAGAAAACTTCACTAACGTAGTGTTGGACGAAGCTGATCGTATGCTCGACATGGGATTTATCCATGACATGCGTAGTATTCTTTCTAACGTTCCTGATGACGCGCAAACACTCTTCTTTTCAGCGACTATGAACGTTGAAGCTAAGCGCATGGTGAACGACTTCTTGAATAATCCAGTTGAAGTGTCAGTCAAGAAAAAAGACGTCACGAACAGTATTGAACAAGACGTCGTCCGACACGGTCATCATGATAAGTTTTCAACTTTGACTAACTTGCTCGCTGACGCCTCGTTTAAACGAGTGATTATCTTTGGTGCGATGAAACACAGTGTTGAAAAACTTGCGCAAGAACTTTCAACGCACGGAATTGTGGCTGAATCAATCCATGGCAACAAAAACCACAGCCAGCGACAGCGTTCACTGGCTCGCTTCAAAAGCGGCAATGCACGTGTACTCGTTGCTACTGACGTAGCGGCCCGCGGGATTCACGTTGATAACGTGACGCATGTCATCAACTACGATTTGCCACAGTCATTTGAAGATTACGTCCACCGAATTGGCCGAACTGGACGTGCCAATGAAAAGGGGATGGCACTGACGTTTATCGCAGATCACGCGTAGACTAGTGCTTCACACATCAACAAACGGCCGGCAGCGAAAGCTGCCGGCCGTTTGTTATGTACGGCACCCCTACGCCGCTGCCCAATCCTTCTCAAATCGCTCCATCCAAGCGGCCTTTTCGGCTTCTGAGACCCTGGTAATTACTGCTTTGTGCTCTGCTACATAGTGCGTATATAGCTGGTTTAGTATGTCTTCACGAGTCTCTGATTCAAACACAACTGCGCAGTCATAACAAGTAATGTTCTTCATACTTGCACTGTAGCATAAAAATTATAGTCATACGAGTAAGTAGAAGCAGCAGCGATGGAGGAAGCTGTCATGATTATGATCAATTGTACACTGAACCCAGGAAAAGAGTCTGGGCGGGCTGATGCAATAAGGCGTTTTATGGTCAGCCAGAAACAGGCTATCGTGAGAATTGTCCAGGGACAGCTCTCGTCTCATGAGCCCGGAAGGAGTGTTGTGTTATGCTCGATGTTTATTCCGGGTCGAGATGCACAAATGTGCTGGGGTATGCCTGAGATTCTCTTCTCTGTAGACGAAGGTGTCAATCCGTATCTGAGTGTCGCGGCAGATCGAATACGAGATTCTCTGCTCCGGCTTGACGGAGCATCAGGAATTCATTTTCTTGTCCACCGTCGTTCAATGTCGGGTGGCGATGTTAGTTGTCACCGTCCTCAGTAAGCGGCGGCGGGATGAGCGGGGTGTCCACTAGCAATGGGCGCCCCGATTTTTTTACTAGCTCTTCTTACGTTCGCCTTCTTTTAGTTTTTGCTTACGGAGACGGACTGACTCGGGGCAGACTTCGAGGTATTCATCAATTTGCATAATTTCCAGCCCAATTTCGATTGAAAGGGGACGATGGGGAGTGAGTGCGATGGCATCGTCAGATCCACTGGCGCGCATGTTGGTCAACTGTTTACCTTTGGTTGGATTCACTACCATTTCCTCACCCTTGTTGGTGTTACCAATTACCATGCCTTCGTAGACTTCGGTTCCGGCGCCAATATACAACTCACCGCGGTCTTGGAGACCCATCAAGGCAAAGCCAAGGGCCTTACCGGTGGCCATACTCGTCATACTACCAGTCTGTCGTTTCTTGATTTCACCGGCATGTTTACGGAACTCAATAAAGCGCGACGCCAAAATTCCTTCTCCTTTCGTATCAATCACGAACTGGTTTTTATAGCCAAGTAGCCCACGAGTTGGGCCTTCAAACAACAATCGAACCTGGTTTTGGTGCATAATCATGTTTTGCATGATAAAGCCGCGGTTACTGAGGCGCTCAATCACGGCACCTTGGTAGTCGCTCGGGATATCGATAGTGACTTCTTCAAATGGTTCAGATTTTACCCCGTCAATGTCTTTAATGATAACTTGTGGTTGTGAGACTGAGAGTTCGTAGCCTTCCCGTCGCATATTCTCAAGCAATACGGCGATGTGCATTTCACCCCGGCCGCGGACGTCAAACACGTCTCCTTTGGCATCGACTTGGAGTCCAACGTTTATCTCGAGTTCTTTTTCGAGGCGTTCACCAATCTGGCGACTGGTCACATATTTACCTTCGCGACCGGCAAATGGTGATGAGTTGACCAAGAACTGCATTGAAACCGTCGGCTCGTCGACACTAATCGCTGGAAGTAGCTCAATAGCTTCTGAATCAGTAATCGTTTCTCCGATATTGATGTCTTCGAGCCCGGCAATCAAGACAATGTCACCCGCAAAGGCTTCTTCGAGTTCTACCTGAGCAACACCGCGGTACCCGCTCATTTTTACAATTTTACCCTTCTTGGTTTCAGCACCCTCAGCTTTAACAAGGATGGCCTGACCTTTCTTTAACTTGCCGTCATAAATACGGGCCACGGCGAGGCGACCAAGAAAGTTGTCGTACCCAAGGTTAAAGACTTGAGCACGCAGAGCGTCACCTTCGGTATAGCCTTTCGCAGCCGGCACGTGTTCGAGTACCGTATCAAGTACCGGAGATAGATCGACGAGCTCATCTTCTAGTTTTCGCTTAGCAACACCATCACGACCAATTGCGTAGACAACGGGGAAGTTAGACTGGTCATCATCTGCACCGAGTTCAAGGAATAACTCCAATACTTGTTCTTCACAGCGGTCCGGATCAGCCGCTGGTTTATCGATTTTATTAATAATGACAATCGGCTTCAGGCCGAGTTCGAGAGATTTCTTTAGCACAAAACGAGTTTGTGGCATTGGTCCTTCTTGAGCGTCAACTACAAGAAGTACTGAGTCAATTGAGCGGAGGACGCGTTCTACTTCTGAACCAAAGTCGGCGTGACCTGGCGTATCAACGATGTTGATTTTGGTACCTTTGTATTCGACTGAGGTGTTTTTGGCATAAATAGTGATGCCACGCTCCTGTTCAATAGCGTTACTGTCCATTGAGGCATCGCCTTCGCGAGCACCAGTAAACTCCATTAGACCATCAGTCAACGTAGTTTTGCCGTGGTCAACGTGGGCAATAATAGCGATATTACGAATTTCTTGGCTCATATATAGGTGGGGCAGATAATTGAAAATAAAACGCGCTCCTCCGAGGGCGCAGCAGTAGAGTACGTTGAAATTGCCACTTAGTCAAACAAATTTTTTGCTGATGGACAAAATTATTCAGATAAATAACTGTCGAAGTAAGTCATTTAAACGGTATACCGTTCCTGTAAGGAATCAACCAAAGAAGAGTAACTACAGATAACTGTCGAAGTAAATCGCGTGGCACGTATACCCTCCTGGATTCTTTTGCAGGTAATCTTGATGATAATCTTCTGCCGGCCAGAAGCGAGTGAACGGCTCGAGGGTGGTCACAACCGGATCAGCCCAACGGCCAGATTCGTTTACAATCGAGATCATTTCTTCTGCGATTGCTTTTTCTGCGTCGTCAGTGAAGAAAATAGCTGAGCGATAACTGGTGCCCCGGTCGTTGCCTTGCTGATTTAGGGTAGTGGGGTTGTGGATTTAGAAAAAGAAGTTGAGGAGATGCTGGTAATCGAGTACGGCTGGGTCATAGGTGACTTCAAGCGCTTCGGCGTGACCTGGGTGATTGTGGTAGTCCGGGTTGTCGTTTTCGCCACCGGTGTAGCCCGCCTCAGTATCAAGGACGCCAGGCAGTTCGCGAATGAGTTCTTCGAGTCCCCAAAAACAACCACCTGCGAGGTACGCTTTCTTAGACATAGGAAATCGTTACTCTCTTATTCCGTACCGGAACTGTCCACTCATTGGCGATATTGTTTCGACTAGTCGTCTCACAATATTTCGCAATGAGTCTTGAGACAGTCTCCCAGACTGTCTCACCCCAAAAACAACCACCCGCAAGATATGCTGTCTGATTCATATATCCATAATACTGTATTTTATGACAAATATTTCAATGCACAGTGAGTGAAATATTCTTGACTACCGCTCGTATCAAACTGAGAACCGCTGTACGCGTGTTTTATTATAATGATTAGCTTTACGTATTTGTATGCATGTTTCAAAGCGGGGTAATACAACTATCGTTGCCTTGTTGGCGGTAGTTATTGTGGCGGGGGGATTGATAGTATTTATGGGTGACGATGCAACGCCGCAAGCGGCGACAGATCTATCTAGTCGGAACGCAGCAACAGAATTGGTTGCTGCAGATTCAGACCGGGCGATTGCTTCAGACGAAGTAGCTATGACCGACGAAGTCACTATGAAAGATGAAGACATCTCTGATAATCATAGTGACGATATAATGGACGATAGTATGGAGAAAACTGACATGATGGACGAGCCATTAGCGACCGCAGACGCCCAACCGTTGGCAGCTGGGACGTTTAGTGACTATAGTGAAGATAAGTTAGCTTTGGCTGAAGACGGTGATGTGTTTATATTCTTTCACGCCAGTTGGTGTCCAAGTTGTAAGGCGCTAGAGGCAGATATTAACGCCAATCTCTCAGCGATTCCAAGCAATCTGCATATATTAAAAGCTGATTACGATACTGAAACTGACTTAAAGGTACAGTACGGAGTAACTAGGCAACACACCTTGGTGAAGGTAGATGCTGCTGGGAATCAGATCACCACTCTCCCAGGCAGTATTTTATCGCTCGAACAAATTACGGCAGCTATCTAAGTATCGTGACGTTACTAATCGTTTCATTTTTAGCTGGCGTATTGACGGTGTTGGCGCCATGTATCTTGCCGCTACTGCCGATTGTAATTGGGAGTGGGGCGGGCGCACGGAGTAAATGGACGCCGTACATAGTTATCGGTTCGCTTGGTGCATCTATCCTACTGTTTACTTATTTGCTAAAGGTTAGTACAGCGTTCATTGCGATTCCGACCTACGTCTGGGGATACTTTTCGGGGGGAATCTTATTGCTGTTTGGTTTAGTACTTTTGTTTCCGCAACTGTGGGAATCTATTCCTGGGGTGGGCAAGCTTTCGATCGGATCAAACAAGCTCGTGGGAGCTGGACACCAAAAGAAAAGTTTTTGGGGTGACGTGCTAATTGGAGCAGCACTTGGTCCAGTGTTCTCCAGTTGTAGCCCGACGTATTTTGTGATTTTGGGGGTAGTGCTCCCTGAGAGCTTTTTGGTTGGCACTTTGTATTTGCTGACGTACATCACTGGTCTGGCGGTGGTCCTACTCCTGATTGCACTTTTGGGGCAACAAGTAACGTCTCGACTTAATGTAGTGGCCGATTCGCACGGGTGGTTTAAACGAAGCTTAGGAGCATTATTTCTTATCCTCGGAATTGCAATTATGTTTGGGTTAGATAAGCAGTTTGAAGCATATGTGCTTGATGCTGGGTATCTTGGTGGGGTAATTGATTTAGAAAGTCAGTTGTTAGAGCGAGTGGGACAGTAGCAGAGTGTAGCAAAACCCGGCGGCGGCCCTAGGGACGCCGCCGGGTTTTGCTATACTATAGTCATGAAGCCATTTCTAATTTTACAATTGCGACCCGAAGACGAAACTGCTGAAAGCGAGTACGCGTCGATCCTGAAGTTTGGTGAGTTGGCACCGGAAGAGACCGAGCGGATTCGCATCGAACGGATTGGAATTCCTGAGCTCGACCTTAATTCATACACCGCGATTATTGTAGGTGGGAGTCCGTTTGATATTAGTACACCAGCAGC
Source organism: uncultured Candidatus Saccharibacteria bacterium (assembly GCA_964352875.1). Taxonomy (GTDB): domain Bacteria; phylum Patescibacteriota; class Minisyncoccia; order Phycocordibacterales; family UBA918; genus OLB19. Next base: position 7,870 of record CAYGTP010000023.1, on the reverse strand, counting down.
TGACAAAAGTGACATTCAAAATAAAATTGAAAGTGACTTCGACCATCTCTTTGCAGAAATAATTGCCCGTGACTTTCCGTTTTTAGGAGCCTGTTCGGGGAATGGATTGTTAGGTAATTACTGTGGGGCGACTATTTCTAAAACCTACGGTGAATCAGTTGGCGGGGTTGATATTCAAATTACTGAAGCTGGGCTCGATGACCCGCTGTTGGTCGGGCTGCCGAATCCATTTCGTGCCTTGGTTGGACACAAGGAAGCGTGTGATGTGGTCCCTCCAGAGGCGACGCTGTTAGCTACTAGTGTGTCGTGTCCGGTACAGATGTTTCGGGTTGGGCAGAATGTGTATGCGACGCAATTCCACCCCGAGGCTGATGGAGAAGAATTTTCCGTTCGAATAAATGTCTACAAACACCATGGATACTTTCAACCCGACGAAGCTGACGCTTTAATTGCGGCGGTAGAAACTGAAGACACCACTTATTCCAACGAAATTTTGCGGCGCTTTGTAAAGCGTTACCGGAGTGCGTAATTACTATGAATCTCCGTATGTTTAGTATGAGTCGAATCGGGAAGTTTGGGCTGTATGGCTTTGGAGCCATTGCAATGTTGGCCGTTGGGTTTTTTCTCTATACAAAATTCGTATTATTTTATACACCAACCCCGACAGTACTCGACGTCCCAACCCCATTTCCGGTCGGGGTAGACCCAGTACAAAAGCTTATTACTGAGCAGCCAAACGTGCTCCAGTTTCATGACACGTACCTCGCGGCAGCCTCAGTACGCCCTGATCGCCGCAACTGGTTGGCCCGGATGGGGGCGGAATTAACCAAGCACCAGTGGTACCAAAACCTAGCCTCGCCGGTCAGTCGAATGTTGGTTATTTTCTCAGGCGAACGACACGAACAGATAGTCGACAACTTTGGCGATATCTTGCGTTGGGATGAGGCAGAACGAGCGCGCTTTGCCGCTATGGTGGCGAGTAGTTCGCCGGCTTTGACGGAGGGCAAGTTCTTGCCTGGCCGGTATACGGTGGCCAAAGACGCTTCGCCCGAAGCGGTGGCAGAGCGGCTGCTCGGTGAGTTTGCCAACCAAGTCTTGGTACGCTACCCCGCCGACCTGGAGGAGGTGGTGCCACTGAAAGACGCACTCATTATTGCGTCGCTGTTGGAACGTGAAGCATACGACTTTACAGACATGCGCGAAATATCGGGTATTATCTGGAATCGACTTTTTATTGATATGCCATTGCAGCTGGATGCGTCGCTCCAATATGTAAAGGGAAGTGAGGCGTGGCAACCGTGGTGGCCCAAAGTTGTTCCCGCGGATAAGTTTCTCGATTCTCCGTACAACACGTACCAAAATGTTGGCCTACCACCGGGACCGATTGCTAACCCGTCACCAGAAGCTATTTTGGCTGCCCTGAATCCACTCCAAACGGATTGTATGTTTTATTTCCATGACAGCAATGGCGATTTTTATTGTACGGAAACCTACACAGAACACGTTGCCTTGTTGCAGCAAGTTTACGGGCAAGGACGATAGGGTATACTAGTGGCGCATGGAACGAAACCCAGATCGAAGTGAACTGTACAGTGGCCTAGTCTGGATTATCTCGGCTCTGTCATTAGTCACATACGCTGGTCTGGCCCTCACCAAACAAGCCTTGCCGGGAGTCGAAGAGTTAGTGGCATTTATCTCAACCGTTGAAGGGACGTATATATTTGCGGCCGCGTTTACCGCCGTCTTGATTGAAGGTCTGTACGTTGTCGGTAGTTTTTTCCCGGGTACTACGATGATTACACTGGTCGCCATTCTCTCACAAGCCAGTGGAGCTGGGACGTTTGTGGGCACGATTGTGGCCATTTACCTTGGGTGGGTGCTTGCCGGCGCGATCAACATTGCTGTTGCTACGATGTATCGCCGGAACGCACTGGGGCAAGTCGATAAAGAATCATTTGCGGTGAAGGACAGATTGTTTGTAACGTGGTTCCCGGCGTTTCGAGCCAACTACGAAGTTTCGCAAATCGCCGCCGGAGGCAATCCGTGGCAAGTGTTTCTCTCCTCTTTGCGAGTCAAGACGATTGTGAGTTTGGGGATGTTGATCGTCATGTACAGCGTGCCGTTTTTCTATGATGTACAGGAAACTTCCAATGAAGAGGGCTTTCTCTCCTTGTTTGTGGTAGCGACTATCAGTTGTACCGTTGGAGTGATAAAAATCCGCAGCTATCTTGTATCATGTCGTGAAGTGTTGCCTGAGTGACTCGTAGTCAGATCGGTGTTCAGTTCGCAATTCTTCAAAGAAGATTTTTGTATAAAAATCACGTTCAATTTTAGGCAAGGCCCAATCAGCAATATGCTTTGCCGTTTTGGATTGTTGCATTTGCCGTTCAGCAAAGTAATAGAAGTCAGTAGTCAGATGAACGACTGCGTCTGCTGTGGCTAGTATCTTGCCGACCGGTGTCTGTGGCAGATCCTCTCCGTAGCAGCTATGGAAAGTGAGCGCGTCGTCTACTACTATCGTAATTTGTTCTGGAGTAAATCCAGCTTCAGTTAGTAATTCTCCGGCTATCTGTAAACTATGTGCTTCGTGTGCAGAATCAAAACGATTCATAACAGCGTCCGCGATATCGTGCAGCATGCCAGCAGCTGGAGCGAGTTCGGCATCAACCGCAAAACGTTCCGCTAGCTCTTTAGCCGTAGTCGCTACCTGAAATACGTGGTGTTGATACATCCAATCCGCCCAGTCTGCTCGGTTGAGATTCTTTTCCTCATACAGATCGCGAACTTTTTGTGTCAGTATATCAATTCGGGTCATGTGTAGATTCAGATGTCCAATCTTCAATAATAATTTGCTTGGCTTTTTCGTCAATGGTGAGCGCCAGCTTCTGGCGTTTTTGCCAGCGGAACTGACGGATCACGTCGACTGGTAGGGTAATTGAATAACTCTTTCCGTCCCCAGTTTTATTTAATGAGCGCACCAATTTGTGTTCTATTTTTCTTCGAGGCATTACCTGTAGTGTACCAAAAGAATCGTACGATTAATCGTACGATTCTTTTGGTGATGCGGGTTTGTATAGCAGCGGGGCGATCTGTTTTTTTTTGGTTACGATGGTGTATGCTAATTACGAGGATTATCAACTATACTAAATATTGATCATGAGTAAATTGTTACTAGGAGTAGTGGTGGTAGTGCTCGCAATCGTCGGCTGGGTGGTCTGGCAAGGTGATACTATCGAATACGTGGCCCAAGTCGATAGCGAAGTGACAGAACTCGAAGCTGAATTAGCCGAAATTGATGCGGCAGTAAAGGCGGGTACATTGACTCCTGCCCAAGCAGCTGAGGCACAGACAAAAATTGTGGCGCGATTGGATACAATTAACGGTGCGGTAGCTGGTAGTCAAACAGTAAAGTTGACAGAATCACAAAGAATACAGTTACTTGATAGCTTGGAACGAATGAAGCAGTCGCTATTTAAGTATCAAGCCAGTTTGACGGCGGTCGATGCCGCGGTCTTAGAATTACCAGCGGCTGATCGGCCACAGTTGAGTCGACGTAGCGGTGGAGGTAACCGCAATAGTATTACTGCGGCTATCGCAGAAACCATTGGCACGGTAGAAGATCATGTTGAGGAAGTCATAGAAGACTATGTGCCAGCCGAGGATATAGTCATTGATGAAGAGATAGCCGACGAAGTAGCTGATGACTCAGTCACTGACGACATGACTGACGATGTTGACTCGACGGATGATGTGGTGGCGGAACCAGGTGATGATACTGTAGTGGATGATACAACAGATGAGTCCGCAACTGACGACGTTTCAATGGAAATTGAAGGAACGGTAGAAATCGGCAGTGATGTAGAGACAACCGACGAAGATCCAGTGGTGAACTAAACGCTACTGCACCACACCAAAAAACACCCGCTCGGGTGTTTTTTGGTGTGGTAAAAACTCGTTTTAAGTTTCTACAGTATTGCCTGTAGGTGGGTGCCGATGTAATACGGCCAGACGATAATCGCTAATACACCCTGTCAAAAACCAAGCTGCAGGTAGCCGATAGTAAAGAGCCAGCCAATACACCACAGTATTCCAGCCCCACTGTGTTGTTCGATTTTTATTTTCTTCATACGAGTAAATTGTACTCTTTTACGAGGCGTTTGCTAGCGGTGTGGGCAACCAGGCCAGCAGCACGGACGTTTTTTGCCGTTTGTAATATCATGACACAAACGCCGGATGTGCTCCTGGCGGGTGGTCGGTTGTTTCACTGAGATAATCCAGCAAATCCACTCGTTCCGTGCTAGCGGCGTGAGGTTGTTCCAGTGAATAGCAAGCGCTTTAGACGCTAGCAGTGCCTGCCGCAGATCAGTTGGAACACGATGCGCGACACCGGATGCAAGTCTAACTGTCATAGCAATACGCCACTAAGCCTAGGTACTACTCAGTGTACCAATCAAGCATTATCACTTCAATTGCGTCGTTACCGTCCCGAATCAGTGCTGTAAATTGCTCGACGTCACTAAAGCCTTCTGGGGTACGGAAGTGGTACGGGTAGACCGTCTTTGGTGCAAACGCCAGTACTGCCGCCGCAGCGTCTTCGACACTCATCGTATAGGGGAGGTTCATCGCAATAAAGGCCGCATCAATGTCCTGGAGCGCGAGCATCTCAGGGGTGCCTTCGGTGTCACCAGGGAAATACACTCGTGACGCTTCGTCGCTGACAATCAGACCGATATCACCCCATGATTGCGGATGAAAGTTCTGCGCTTCCGCACGGAGATTGTATGCTGGGATGGCTTCAAACGTTAGTCCCCCAAATGTCTGTGTGTCACCCGGGTTCATGACTGTGATAGTCGCTCGAATCCCCTCAGGCAGCTGATCGACGACGTCTTGTGGGGCGAGCAAGGTGGTGGTGTCTCCGAGTATCGCCGGGAGATTTTCATTATCAAGGTGATCACCGTGTCGGTGAGTGATAAACACGATGTCTGGCGTACCAAATTCATTATAGGTAGCTGCGTCTCCGACGGGGTCAGCAAAGATCAGTTGGTCGCCCCACTGTATGACCGCTGATGCGTGAGAGATTGGCGCTAGCTTGACGTCTGGCGCAATAGCTACAAAGTCACCTGCATCAGTCGCGGTATGACTGTGTAAATGAGCTTCGGTTTCATCGTGCGTATGGTTCATAGCATCATCTGTTTCGTTATGGAATAGTGTGACGCCACCTACCCCGATAATAATACCTACAATCGCTCCAATAAGATACTGATTCATAAGAAACTATAATTAATGTATATCCGTAGTTGCTACAGGGTCTGTACCAGAAGCGCGTCAGGAGGTTACGCTGGTACCGTGTTTTGTGGTGTGCCGGCAATGGCAGCAGCAATATTTTCGGTGGTTGTTTTGGTGATTTCGTATTTTGCTTCTACCGAATTAAAGGCCACATGAGGGGTAATAATTACAGTATCGAGGTCTAACAGCTCATGTTCAGCCACAAACGTTCGCCAGACGGCTTCGTGCGGATGAACATCCGGGTCGAGCAACTGCGTTTCGTCTTTAATAAACTGCTCACCTTCGTAGACATCAAGCCCTGCGCCGGCAAGTCGTCCTTCTTTAACAGCGCGCAAGAGCGCCACTGTATCAACCAAGTCACCTCGAGCGGTATTGATAAGCAATGCTGATTGCTTCATGGTAGCAATCGCTGCGTCGTTGATGAGGTGCTTGTTTTCTGGTGCAGATGGAATATGGAGGGTAATGATGTCGGACTCACGAAAGAGTCGTTCTCGGTCACAATACTCTACGCCGCATTGTTCAATGCAGTCTTGGTTGGGGTAGAGGTCGCTGGCGAGAATCTTCATGCGGAATCCTTTGGCCATTTCGCACACTCGTCTTCCGATGGCACCGGTGCCGACTACGCCGAGTGTTTTGCCACATAAGTCAAAACCTTCAAAGCGCTTTACATCTATCGTACCGTCGTGTCGGAGTAAATCGTAGGCTGGGTAGGCGCGGCGCGAGAGCGCGAGGATCAGCGCAAAGGTATATTCAGCGACGGTTTGTGACCCGTAGTGGGGGACGTAGCTTACAACCACACTGCGCTCTCGCGCCGCCGCAACCGCGATATGGTCAAAGCCGGTTGATCGAAGCGCAATCACTTTGAGGTTAGGCATTGTCTCTAGCATCTCGGCTGATGCCTTGGAATCAACAAAGACTGATAATACGTCCGCATCACGGATAGATTCAGGAATAGTAGTTCGCAGTGGCTGGTCTAAATAGGTTATGTCATGACCTGATAGCAACTCATTCACTAGCTCCCGCTCGCCATCATACGGCGTCACATACGCAATTTTCATATGCGGCCATTGTAGCATTGTTGGTATTTGGGTTCAGATTATTGTTTGCGAAGGCCGGTCCTTTGTTTTGTAGATGTTACTACAGTGTCTGTAACAGAAGAGTGTCAGGAGATTACGCTGGCACCGTCTAACTGTTTGGGACGAGGTTGGAACTTCATGAATTTAAATAAAAAAACTGCTCGACCGACTCCTTCCTTGGAGTCGGTCGAGACAGTGCCGCGTATCAACGAAGCCTACTGAGGTTCGCTGAATGTAAACTTCACATTCGGTCGAGTAAATATTTCTAGCTCAGGTGGAACACGATCCAGCTTCTTTCTGCCGGCAGCATCAACCTTCCAGCAGAAGGGGGTAGGGGATGCTTTGTTGTTTTGAAGGAAATGGGGACAGCCACTATTTCTTTAGAGATTTCCTGATTTTGTAATAAATGCTGCCCGACAGGGACTCGGTCAGGAGTCGTTTATTTTATAATCGCTTCGCTCGATAAAATAATACGCTCACGACCCTGGCGGGTCAAACAGTCCCCCGGACTGTTTGCTTCCGCCTTTCTCGTCCCTGCCTCGGCATCAAGAATGAAAAAATGACTAGCAGAAGCTAGTCATTTTTTCATTTGCTGCCCGACAGGGACTCGAACCCCAATTTCTTGGACCAAAACCAAGCGTGCTACCATTGCACCATCGGGCAAAATTGAAGGCGGGGAGGTTGCAGTCAGGTCGGTCTGTCCTCGGGAATTAAGATAGACACGTACTTTACCTGCAACTTTGATCCCCCCGCCCGGCGATATGATACCGCCGTTTACGTGCCATACAGTACCATATTCATTTGAAATTTTCAGCTTTTTTACCCGGCCTGATGCTATACTGCGCCGGTATGCAGATTGTTTGGCGGTGGGCGGAATGTGGGGTGCTGTATGGCGCGATTCCGGTCATGCTTATTTTTACGGAAGATATCTTTCCGATTATCCCTACTATCTTGGTGTTGACGGGCGCTGTCGTTGTTGCCCTGCGGCGGGGCGGTTGGTCCTACCAAGCCTTGTGGCGACTCGGTCCAGCCCGAGCGTGGCGGAACATGCTCTTGGTATGGGTGGGGAGTGCGGTAGTGTGGACTGGTATCGTGTGGTATTGGTTCCCAGAACTATTTCTAGCGTTTCCGTTGGAACGTCCGGATATTTGGCTGATGGTGCTCCTGCTGTATCCAGTGTTGTCGGCGTGGCCCCAAGAAATTCTCTACCGGACATTTTTTTGGGAGCGGTACGGGGAGTTATTTGGAAGGAAACCATGGCTGCTGATTGTTGCCTCGGGAGTGGCGTTTATGTGGGGGCATCTTTTGTTTATGAATCCGTTTGCCATCGGCGTTACGCTCCTTGGTGGGGTGGTCTTTGCCTGGCGGTATCACCATACCAAGTCGGTACTTTTGGTGTCAGTTGAACATGCTCTTTACGGCAATCTTTTCTTTACCTTGGGATTAGGGCAATTCCTGTTTTCCGGTGCGGTATAATGGTGCTATGCAAATTAGTACGTTTATCTATC
>CAYGTP010000022.1:8415-18492 GCA_964352875.1 uncultured Candidatus Saccharibacteria bacterium | reverse complement strand
TGAGGTATCATTAATTAACTCAGAAAAGGTGTCTTAATTTTGGGGTACCTTCCACTTTGGAAGGTACCCCTTTCTTAAGACAACAATTCTAAGTATTATTACTTAACTAATACAAAGAATATGGTCGAGAAAGCTAATGAAAATATTGCGGTTACAATCCTCGATTGGTACGGTGCCGCAGAGTCTGAGTAGACAAACTATTATTACTGCCGATTAATGCAATGCAGACGCATCACTTATGGACTACAAAGATGTCTTAACCTTTTGGTTTGAAGAAACCGTACCGGAACAACATTATAAAAAAGACGCGTCTTTTGACGCAGTTATTACCGAACGTTTCCTCGATACCTATTGGGAAATCGTAAATGGTACAACCACCACCTGGCGTGAGACAGCAGCGGGGAGGTTGGCAGAAATCATCGTACTTGATCAGTTTGCTCGCAATATGTTTCGGGGTGAAGCGCAGGCGTTCGCAGCCGATAGTCTGGCGCTCGAGTTGGCGCGAGAAGCCCTAGTACTAGGAGAAGATAAAAAAGTACAAAAAGCACAACGAGGTTTTTTCTATCTACCGTATATGCATAGTGAATCTTTGGCGGTACACGAGGAAGCCCACAAGATCTTCACTGATTTTGGTGACGCAAACATGCTCGAATATGAAATAAAACACCAAGCGGTACTGGAAGAGTTTGGTCGGTATCCGCACCGCAACGCTGCGCTCGGACGGACCTCGACTCCGGCTGAAATAGCGTGGCTAGCAGCCGGCGGTGGGTTCTGATTTATTTCGGCTGCTTTTTTTGGCAGATGCCACGGACAGTGACTTCGAGTTCATCAATCTGGAAGTGTTCAAGGCCAAGAAGCCGTTTGATTTTTTGGTCAGGCGCTGTGAAATGGATGACTTTGTGGCAGTCAGTACAAAGGGCATGATGGTGAGGTTCGTGTTGGTATTCGTAGTGCGATTCGTCACTGTCGAGATGGACTTCGTGAATCAATTTTTCTTTGACAAACAAATCCAGGTTGCGATAAATGGTAGCTAGGTCAATTTCGGGTAGGGCGGTACTAACATCGCTGGCGGTCATGGTCCCAGAACAATGTCTGAGCACATCGAGTATAGCGCGGCGTTTCGGGGTGAGTCGAATAGTCATAAATGCGAATGATTTGCATTTTAACAAAGGTTTGCTACACTGGCAAATGCGAATCATTCGCATTTATAGAATTAAATAATTTTCATGTTTGAAGCTATCCTCGCTGCTGTCGCTATTTCACTTGCCTCGTTGGTGGGGGTTTTTTTCTTTGGTAACGAACGACGCTTAATTGGTGCCCAACGTTACGTCGTGCCGATGGCTGTTGGGGTGTTTCTGAGTCTGGTGCTCTACGAGTTGATACCGGAGACGCTTGCCGCAGCGCCAACCTGGGGTGGGGTGGTGGTGGCTTTTGGCTTTATTGCTTTTTATGTTTTGGCTAATCTGCTGCATAAGCGGTACCACCATTTAGAAGCCGAGGATTGTGATCGTAAAGGGGCGGCAATGCTGGTGTTGATTGGTGACGCTGTGCACAATGTGGCAGACGGAGTGATTTTGGGAGGAGCTTTTTTGATTGATCCGGCTGTGGGAGTGGCGACGGCAATTGGTCTCGCCCTACATGAGATTCCGCAGGAAATTGTGGAGTTTGGAGTGTTGATTCGAGCTGGATATACTCGCACGCAAGCGGCGTGGCGTAACTTGCTTTCGGCTAGCAGCATTGTGATCGGTACGATATTAGTAATGGGCCTTTCGGAACATGCAGCAGATTATGTATGGGTCATCACTGGTATCGCAGCTGGTAACTTGCTCTTTTTAGCTGCCAGCGATTTGTTGCCGCGGATTCATGGCAATCTCAAGAATTACGGCAGTATCTGGTATTCAACAGCGTCGATTGTATTTGGTTTTGTGGTTATGACTATTGTGGTCACGATTGCGCACGGGGAGTTTGGACATGGGCATGACCACGAAGAGTATAATGTGCATTATGAAGAGGATCACGGACACAATTAAAATTCGACCACTCTTTGCTTGGTATGACTTTTGGATCGGAGCTTTTTGGGATCAAAAAAAGCGCACGCTGTATAGCTTGCCGATTCCTATGTGGTATCAAAATTGAATTTCTAGTGCGCGAGGGCGAGACAGGTGACTGAAGCGGGAGTGTGCGGCAAAAGCGCAGCTTTTGCCGCACTGAGCGTCGCTCCAGTAGTGACTACATCGTCCACAATAAGTATGTGTTGGTTGGCGATTGCTGCAGCGGACGAGGTGGTGAATACATTCTCTACGTTGGTGAGTCGCTCGGTTCGGTTTAGGCTGGTTTGGTGAGGAGTGGACCGGCTCTTTTTTAACAGGCCTGGGCGCATGACTGCAGCGGTGTCCGGCAGGGCGGCTTGGACGATACGTTCGACTTGATTAAAACCACGTTCGTAATACCGGCTTCGGTGTAAAGGGATTGGTACTACTGTATATGTATATGTTTGTTCGACGAGCCAACGGCGCAAGAGGCTACCCAACAAACGTGCGGCTGATTGATTGTTTTGAAATTTTGTCGCGATGACAGCATCGTGAATAACTGGATTACTAAATTGACTCAGCGCTATCCAGTCTGATTGTTTAGACAAGTGGTAATGCGTTATGAACCTCGTTTCAGACCATTGCCGCAGTCTCTGTGATTCGGGCGGTGGTGGGAATAAGATATCAATACAAGTTTGCAGGGTGAACATTCTAGGTAGTATACGGTCTTTGCGTGGTAAAATTCAGACACATACTATGGCTTTTTCCTTACGCAGTCTATTTACATCTGGCTCCCATGATTCCGAACGAATTATTGGAGTGGACTTCGGTGCGTCTTCAGTCAAGGTGGTGGAATTAGAACATAGTGATTCTGATATTCCAGTTTTAAAGACATACGGGGAATTACAACTTGGTCCTTACAACCAAGCATCGGTAGGTGCGTTGGTCGAATTGGACTTTGAACAAAAGAAAGAGGCTTTGGTTGACGTGATGCGAGAATCCCAAGTCGAGTCACGCCAAGGGGTATTTGTGATGCCGCTGCGGAGTAGTTTTGTTACCCCGATGACAATTACTGGTGTGACAGCAGAAAATTTTGATGCCAAGGTACGAGTCGAGGCTCGAAAGTATATCCCTGTGCCATTAACGGACGTTAAACTTGAATGGGTTGATATTACTGATGATACGGTCACTGGTAAAGATTTGCATGAATTATTGCTGGTGGCGATTCAAAATGAAATTCTTGAAGAGCAACGTCGCTTGATGGACAGTGTAGGTATGAGTGCGCAGCCATCTGAAATTGAATGTTTCAGTTTGATGCGTGCAGTGCAGTCGGACGAACCAGCCGACGTTGCGATTATTGATTTTGGTGCTCAGACCAGCAAGCTCTATATAGCAAACGGCACTGATTTGCTACGGATTCATCGGGTACGGGCAGGCGGTCATCTAGTGACCGAACGACTCAAGCAGCTTTACAATCTGTCGTTTGAAGACGCTGAGTTATTAAAGCGAACAACTGCGGCAAAACCGGCTGACGCCGATGTGCGGCAAACGCTCGTTAGTGTTTTTGACCGATCGCTGCAAGAGTTTGCTCGTGCCATTTCGCAATACGAAGCGCGAACTGGCAGGCCATTGCAGGCAGTGTATGTAGCGGGCGCCACGGCCAAAATGCATACACTGCTAGATTTAACGAGAGATGCACTGCAGCGCGAGGTGACGCTAGCCAATCCATTTGCAAAAGTTTCTTACCCACCATTTCTTGAAGATACGTTGGTAGATATCGGACCAAATTTTGCTGTCGCTCTCGGAGCCGCCTTTCGTTCTTTATAAAGTATTCCACATGGCCTAGCTGTGAGGATCAATAAAAGACGTATACTTATGTGTAATGGCAGCCCCTGCAGCACAATCTTCGTTCATTCCAAAAAACACTGACCGTAAACAACAACGCGGTAGTCGTAAACGGGTTTATGTTTTTTCATATGTGAGTTATACCGTTTTTTTTGGAACATTACTCGCAGCAGTGGGAATATTTTTATACCACTCATTATTGCTGGCGGAGTTAGACACAAAGAAAGCAGAACTAGATCAAGAACAAAGTCGGTTTAACGATAGTGATATGTTGTTGGTACGAGAGTTCGAACACCGCATCACGCAAGCCGAAGCTCGATTTGCAAATCATGTCGCTGTCTCTGGTATTTTGTCAGCCCTCGCTGGCGTGGTAGTTGATGAGGTGCAATTCACGGACTTTACTTTAGAACGGTTGATAAGTGGCACTGCACAGGTAAGTGTGACTGCAGTCTCTGAATCATTTAACGCTCTGCGGTTCCAACAGTTAGTACTTAAAGATAGTCCGGTCACTGACCAGGCGGTGGTCAATGGAATCGAGATTGGTACCAGTCAGGCTGAAGAATCAACTGATTCAGACAGAGATATAAATGCGACTTCAATGACGATACAATTTACTGTTGATGCTACAGACATCCCGTATGTCCCGTATCGGTTGCCAGTGACTGTTCCGACGGTAGAAACAAGTGCTGATTCAGGGTCAGAAACAGGAGTGTCGACAAATGAGCCGGCCAGCCAACTGGAAGAAGCGGGCGACGATAGTTTTTCTAATCAACTTGATGAATAATATATGTACGGTTTAATCACACAACTTGGATTACTTATCGTATCAGGGGTTATTATTGTGACCGTTATTCAACCTACGTTTGCTGAGATAGCAACTACTCAGGACACTATTTACGAATTTGAAGCTGCGATCGACAACACCACTGAGTTTAATGAACTGTTGCGTAGTTTGGTAGCACAAGTTAATGCATTCCAAACAAGCGATCGACAGGCTTTGGAGCGCTTTCTCCCTGATGCGATAGATGAAGGACAAGTCCTCAGTGATTTAAAGGCTATTTCAGATCGAAGTCAGATCTCGCTAGTGTCTGGCACGGCGGCTGGTGAAGTCGGTGAACTGGCAGTACGAGCACCAACTGCGATACTAGAAGAAGATGTGGCAGCTCAAACATATTACCAAGACTATACGCTACAGCTCGCCGGTACATACGAAGCGTTTCAGACGTTTTTGCGGAATCTAGAATTAAACGCTTATTCGCTTGACGTACAGGCACTCTCGTTTGCTCCACCGGTCGAAGGCAATCTTTACTCTTTTAACTTAACAGTTCGTGCGTATTCGTTACAAAACGCTGTAAGTGATCTATCGAATAATAGTATTTAATATGTCTTCAATTATACAAAACATTTTGATTCTAGGAGGCCTACTATTGCTGGTGGCGTTTGGTTATTATGTGTATCTGCAAGGAGGCTTTGGGTTGTCGGTCTCAGACACTGACCCAGTTACATTGCAAAACCAACGCAACACCCAAGAATTTCTCGTTCGCTTAAATGAACTCAAAACAATTGACGTAAATACAGATCTCTTCGCCAGGCAACGGTTTCAAGACTTGCAAGACAACTCCTCACCATTGCCACTATTTCCAACTGGTCGAACCAACCCTTTTGCAGCAGTTCGAGGAGACTAACGTATGGATTTCCTCACCACGCTTAGTGAGGCGGGGAGTATTACTCCAGAACAGCTGACCGCCGTGGAGACTGCGGTAGCGGCCGGGGATATTACTGAAGAGCAGGCGTTACTTGACGCTGGAGTAGCGGCGCTGATAGTACGAGACGCTTATGCACGTTATTACTCTGTCCCGGCTGAAGAGCTACAACCAAATACTAAACTCTCGAGTGAAGTGCTTGAATATATACCCGAGGAATCTGCTAGACATTACCGAATTGTGCCGTTGCGGATTGAAGACTCTGTCTTGGTGGTTGGCGTCAATGATCCAGACAATCTACAGGTGCGGGAGGTTCTAAATTTCATTACTGCTCGGCACAATGTCACCTTTAAAATGGTGTTTATGTTAGCGGTCGATATCGGTGAAGCTTTGGAGCAATACGCCAACTTAACCGGGGAGGTTGATCAGGCGCTTGATACGTTTGAGTCTGAGTTAGATGCCGATATTTCTAATAAACAAAAGAGCGAAGGACAACAACAAGCAGAATTGGCGGAACATTTAAAAGAAGATGCGCCGGTGACCCGAATTGTGGCGACGATTCTCCGGTATGCGGTTGATGGTGGCGCTTCGGATATTCATATTGAACCAACTCAAGATAAAGTGGTGGTGCGGTTTCGAGTCGATGGGATTTTGGCGCGAAGTCTTGAGTTGCCAGCTAAAGTACAAGCGGCTATTGTCGCCCGAGTAAAAATTCTAGCTGGCCTGCGTCTTGACGAGAAACGCAAGCCGCAAGACGGACGGTTTTCAACTAACCTTGATAACCATCACATTGACTTTCGTGTTTCAACTTTGCCGACCAGTAATGGAGAGAAAGTGGTTATGCGTATTTTGGATAATGAACAAGGCGTCACGTCACTCGAAGATACTGGCGTTATGCCCAGGCACCTCTCGATTATTCGTCAGGTGATTAATGAACCATACGGAATTATTTTAATCTCTGGACCGACTGGGTCTGGTAAGTCCACCACTCTGTATGCGATGTTATCTGAACTGGACCGAGAGGGAAAAAATATCCTCTCACTTGAAGATCCAGTTGAATACAATATTGAGGGTGTGAGTCAGTCCCAAGTTCGTCCGGAGATTGGCTATACGTTTGCTAGTGGACTACGTAGCGCTTTGCGACAGGATCCTGATGTGATTATGGTGGGGGAGATCCGTGACAAAGAAACTGCGCAACTGGCGATTCAGGCGGCGTTGACCGGTCACTTGGTACTTTCTACCATTCACACTAATAATTCTATCGGTGTGATTCCTCGACTTATAGACATGGGAGTTGATCCGTATTTGATTGCTCCGACTTTAAAAATCGCTATCGCGCAGCGACTAGCGCGCCGGGTGTGCCCGGGCACCGGCCGGGAAGAGTCGACTGCCGGGAGTGTTGAAATGATGATCGAAAATGAATTCAAAACCTTGCCGGATAAATACCATCACATTATTCCCAAGAGTAAAACGATTATACATCCTGAGCCATCGCCTGAATGTGCGTCTGGTACCAAGGGTCGAATCGCGGTCATGGAAATTTTACAAATCAATGATCGGATTCAAGATTTGATTCTGCAAAGTGGCTCTGAAGAAGATATTTTTATGGTGGCGCGTGAGCAAGGTTTTACTACCATCAAAGAGGACGCCTTAATTAAGGCATTAAATCACTTAATCCCGTACGAAGAAGTCGCCGCATTTGGTACCAAGGTTGGTCTAGACGCTAGTGCAGACGAGGTTGAGCTACCTGTCGATAACCACGAGGTCACGGTAGAGACTGACGTATAATAAAAATATGAAGATATTGCTCGTCGACGATGATTCATTTTTGCGAGATATGTACGCTACTAAATTCTCTCAAGAAGGGTATACCGTCTCGGTGGCTCGTAATGGAGAAGAAGGGCAACAAATTTTTACTGACGAAGGGCCGTTTGATGTGGTATTGCTCGATATGGTAATGCCAGGAATTACCGGTATAGACTTGATTAAAGCGTTAAAAAGACTCGATACTGCAGCAGAAGTTACGTTTATTGTGCTTTCCAATCAAGGCGAACAGTCAGATATTGATGCTGCTCGGCAAGTAGGGGCGGCTGGATATATTGTTAAAGCTGAAGCAATCCCAAGCGAAGTCGTCGTTCGCGTGCAAGAGTTAATGAGTACATAAATATATGGCATCAGTAAATTACAAAAAAGAATTAGACGATTTGGTTTCGATCATCGTGGCAGAGAATGGATCTGACCTTCACCTGTCGGTGGGCGCGCACCCGCTGGTACGTGTTACCGGTTCCTTGATTCCCTTGGTCAAAAAGCCAATTCTCACTGAAGCTGACGTCCGTGGGTTTATGTCAGTACTCATGCACGACACTATCCTGAAGAAATTTGATGAAAAATTAGAAGCTGACTTTTCATACGCGCATCAAGAGGGGATTCGTTTTCGTGGAAATGCGTTTGTACAAAAAGGTGATCCGGCGGTAGTGCTTCGGTTGGTTCCAAACAAGATTCGCACGATTGCGGAACTCGGCTTGCCTCAGATACTCCGTTCATTTACTGAACGAACCCAAGGCTTCTTTATTTGTGTTGGACCGGTTGGTCAAGGTAAGACGACGACGTTGGCCGCCATGATTAATGAGATCAACCAAAACCGAGCTGATCACATCGTTACGATTGAAGATCCGGTCGAGTATGTTTATCCGGCTGGTAAAGCACTGGTTGATCAGCGCGAAATCGGGCTTGATACCCTCAGTTTTGAAGCGGCGCTCCATTCTGCGTTTCGTCAAGATATTGACGTGATATTAGTAGGAGAAATGCGCAGTGCCGAAACAATCGGTACGGCTGTAACGGCGGCTGAAACCGGCCACTTGGTATTTTCGACGCTTCACACAAATAATGCGGCCCAAACGATCGATCGTATTATTGATAGTTTTCCCGCTGGACAACAAGATCAGATTCGACTACAGCTGGCTGGATCACTTTTGGCGATTTTTTCTCAACGTTTGATACCAAGAATTTCTGGCGGTATGGTTCCGGCTTATGAACTACTCATCAATAACAAGGCTGTCGCGAACTTGATCCGGGAACGTCGTACGCATGAAGTTCAATCAGTAATTGAAACTGGTCTGGAACACGGCATGATTGATATGAACCGGTCGTTGGCAGAACTAGTAAAACGAGGCGAGATTACAGTAGAAAACGCGTTTGCGTATTCAACTGACCCGAAAGGGCTCGATCGACTAATGTAATATGTTGTTTAAATATAAAGCCATTGATGAAGGTAACTCTAGCCGCGAAGGTACGGTGGAGGCAGCGAATATTGACGCGGCGATTTTGACTGTACAAAAACGCGGCTACACAGTCACGAGTATCGACCCAGTTGAAGTCACCAACTCACTTCTAGATCTAGAGATTACTTGGTTTCAGCGTATTTCAACCAAAGAAGTGGTGATTCTGTCACGACAGATCGCCACCTTGTTTGAAGCACAAGTCTCACCGTTGCGAATCTTCCGACTGTTGGGTTCTGAGTCAGAAAATCCGCTGATGCAGAGTGTGTTGAACCAAATCGCTGAAGATCTACAAGCCGGAAGTTCTATCTCGCGAGCATTTGCGGCTCACCCAGATGTCTTTTCCGCTTTTTACGTTAACTTAGTCCGGGCTGGTGAAGAGTCAGGATCACTTGATCGATCGTTTGGATATTTAGCTGATTACCTTGATCGTAATTACCAAGTCATTAGTAAAGCCAAAAACGCATTAGTGTACCCAGCGTTTGTCATCGGCGTTTTTGTACTGGTAATGGGTTTGATGCTTACACTCGTAATTCCTCGAATTGCTCAGATTTTGACTGATTCAGGTCAGGAGCTACCGATATACACCAAGATCGTCATTGGTTTATCAAACTTCATGGCCAATTACATCGGTCTGATTTTGATTGTGGCGGCGTTTGCCGGGATCGCACTTTGGCGGTTTGCAAAAACTGACGTAGGGAAACGGGCGATTGATGAATTATTGCTGTCGATTCCGGTTGTTGGTGACTTGTTTCAAAAGCTCTACTTGACCCGTATTTGTGACAACATTGCAACGATGTTATCAAATGGTGTATCGATTATTCAAGCGCTAGAGATCACGGCTGATGTAGTGGAAAACGAAGTGTACAAGGACATCATCCGAGGCACGTTGGTCGAGGTAAAAGGCGGTCGGTCGTTTGCTGATGCGTTGTCAGAATATCCAGAGATTCCCGGCGTATTGTCGCAGATGGCAAAAGTAGGGGAAGAGTCAGGTAACCTGCCAAGTATTCTCGGTACATTATCCAAGTTCTATAACCGAGAAGTGAATAATGCAGTTGATACATTGATTGGGTTGATTGAACCAATTATGATTGTGTTATTGGGGCTTGGGGTTGGAACATTACTCGCGTCAGTCTTGATGCCGATCTACAATTTGACGAATGGTATTTAATCCACTGCATGGAAAAGCGGGGCGAGGGGGCGGTGGGCGATGCGGGGGGT
>CAYGTP010000022.1:0-8405 GCA_964352875.1 uncultured Candidatus Saccharibacteria bacterium | reverse complement strand
TTTAATACCCCACTGAGTCAAACCCCGCGTGTGGCGGCGTCGCCCCTTGCCCCGCTTTTCCACACCCTGTCACCCATAAATCTCCCTGACTCGTATAATTACACTAACCACGCGTTACAACGTGGACAACGAGTCGATTGAGACATTCAGCTGATGTCTGAATTACTCATCTATTAATCAAACTATTTATAATTATGATGAAACAAATCATGAAGCGAGGGTTTACCCTCATCGAACTCCTCGTCGTCATTGCCATCATTGGTATCTTGGCGTCGGTGGTATTGGCGTCGCTTAGCAGCGCTCGACAAAAAGGTACTGACGCAGCAATTCAGGCTTCTGTTAATAACTTTCGAGCCCAAGCTGAAATTACCGGCAGTCAAGCGAGTGGTTCAGTTGATTTTTCAACTGTTTGTACTGCCGGTGCAGCACTCGATACTGATATTGCAGTCAAAAACGGCGCTGGTACCACTATTTGTTCTGACGAAACGGATACTTGGATGTATGCAGCTGACTTAGTTGCTGAAGCTGGCAGTTTTATTTGCGTCGATAGTACTGGTGCTTCAGGTATCACAACTGCGACAGATGATGCAGCTACAGACCTTGCAGCAGCAACTGCTTGTCCTTAAAGATGAACACATAGTTGCAAAAGCGCCTTTGGGCGCTTTTTGTGTTGGGTGAGGGAGGCGGGGAAATTGCGCAGCAATTTCCCCGCCTCGGAATATCATAATGCGGTACAATACTACCTATGGAACTATTGCCACTGTGGTATTGGTACGGAGTCAGCTTTATTTTCGGTGTAATCATTGGAAGTTTTTTAAACGTATACCTCTACCGGTTTCATACAGGGCGTTCGCTTGGCGGGAGTTCACACTGTCTCTCATGCCAGCATCCGCTCGCTTGGTATGAGCTTTTGCCACTATTGTCATATACCTGGTTATTGGGTTCGTGCCGACACTGTGGCGCGTATATCCCGCCCCGTTATTTTTTGGTCGAGTTATTGACTGGAGGTTTGTTTGTACTGACTGTGTGGCAGGTTGGCTTGTCGCCCGTCCTCCCGCTGCTCTTGGCGGTACAAGTGATGTTAGTGCTAGTAGCAGTATATGATTTGTATCACTACATTATCCCTAATGAGTTTGTGGTAGCATTGTTGGCGCTGGCGACGATTATCCTGGGATACAACTATTACGCCCAGGCGGACATTGTTACTGTTGGCTACACCATTGTCACTGCTGTCGGGGCGTCAGCGTTTTTGGCTGCGCTGTGGGGATATTCACGAGGGCGGTGGATTGGATTTGGAGATGTAAAGCTAGTGTTTCCGTTGGCATTAATTGTCGGGTGGCAAGCCAGCTTTTCGCTCGTAGTATTGTCGTTTTGGGTTGGGGCGGTGATTAGTCTCGGCTTGCTTGGATTGCAGTATATAAATAGTCGGGGACAACTTCGCTTACCGTTTTTAGCACGCCATTTTACAATTAAAAGTGAGGTTCCGTTCGCTCCGTTTCTGATCCTTAGTTTTTTGTTAGTATATTACTTTGGAGTCGATGTAGTAGCCTTGCTCTTCTATGCTGTGTAACGCATCACGATTTCAAAATGTAAAAAAGACAGCGCGACTTGAAACTACGAAGGGCTTTACTATTATTGAGCTGTTGGTGACGTCTCTTATTATTGCCTTAGTCACCGGACTGATTTTAGCTAATAATTCTAGTTTTAATAATAGTGTGCTCTTTAGTAACCAGGCCTACCAGGTTGCGCTCGACATCAGACAGATGCAAGTATTCTCTCTGGGGGAACGACTTGATGGCACCAGTCCTCGGGATGAGTTTGGGGTGTATTTTGACGTAACCAGTCCTACTAATTATGTTTTATTTGAAAACTCTGGCGGCACCGAGCTGCCGCCAGAGTATGATCCAGAAAATGATACCGTGTTGGCTAGCGCAAATTTTGATTCTCGCTTTGTGCTACACAGTATTGAAGCGGATGGTTCACCGGTTGAGTCGGTCGCTATTACGTTTCAGCGACCTAATTTTGATGCAATTTTCTGTGTTAAAACAGACAGTGGGAGCAGCTGTTCCAGTTCGAGTCAGTCAGAGATAGTGTTGGTGCTGGCGTCAGCGGCTGATGCTAGCGAAGTGCGCTATGTCACTGTCTCGGCGACTGGGCAAATCAGCGTTTCTGCGCCATAAACAGTATATGAAATTCCTACCACAGAATCACACCGCCGGTTTCACGCTTATCGAAATGCTCGTTTCGCTGGCGCTCTTTACGGTGGTGGTGACGATGTGTGTGGGTTCTCTCTTGGTGATAGTAGATGCGAACGCGAGTGCGCGTAATACGCAGTCATTGATGACTAACCTGGCCTTTGCGCTGGACAGTATGACGCGAGATATTAGGACAGGGTACGATTATTTTTGCGGGGATAGTGACGAGGAAGGGGAGGTGCAAGACTGCAGTGATACTGAAACCATTTTTTCGTTCACTGAAAGTGGCTCTAGTCTGACTCAAGGATACAATAACAACCGAATCAGGTACCAGCTGTCAAATGGGGTGATTGAAAGACGACTAGGGGATAATGGAGATGCCGGTGGTTGGCAAGCCATTACTAGTGATAATATAGAGATTACAGCTCTGGTATTTACGGTTGATGGTACTGATCCCAGTGATACGGTGCAGCCGAGTGTCACGATCTATGTAGCTGGTACGTCCAGAAACGATACGGCAGCGACGCAAGTGTCGTTTGCAATGCAGACGACCATCACCCAGCGGCGGATTGATATTTAATATGAAATTTTCCTCTCACCAAGCCGGCTTTTCATTGATAGAAACGTTAGTAGCGATTTCGATTCTTCTGGTAGCTATTGTCGGCCCCCTCACTATTGCGTCACGTGGTCTGGAAGGTTCTTTGTATGCGCGCGAGCAAATCACTGCCACCTTCCTGGCTCAGGAAGGAGTGGAATTGATTGTAAAGCTGCGCAATAACGCAGCGCTCGAAAATATTGCAGTTGATAATCCGGACGATACTCTTGGTTGGGATTGGGTCGAAAATTTGCAGATTTCCAGTGCTTCTTGTTTTAATGTGGCCCAACAATGTGGAGTGGTGATTGATAATGGGGGCGGTGTGGATTTTGTATCGGATTGTAGTAGTGGCGATGGAACGGCTTGCAATTTACTCTTTGATTCGGATGTACGAAGTAAATATAATTATGGTGCTGGTAATCCCACCAGCTATAACCGGCGGATTTATTTAGAGACAATTGGTACTGATGCGCTCAAGATTGTTTCAACGGTGAGTTGGACGGGAGGATTGTTTGGGGGATCATCAACCACTGTGTCTAACGTAATTTACGATATTTATGATTAAGTCTGCGCCACAATCAAAGCAGGGGTTTGCGCTGCTTTTTACGCTGGTGATTGTGAGTGTTGTGTTGGCGATTGGCTTAACGATATTGGATTTTACAATCAAACAAATCACTCTCTCTGCGGTCACTCGGGATTCAGAAGCGGCGTTTCATGGTGCAAACGCGGGGTTCGAATGTATTCGCTCAGCCTATATTAATAACGTGGACTTTAATGGGACTTTGGGGTGTGTTGGAGTCTCGCCCGATTCATTTAGTTCAGCTAGTTATGGTTCGGGCTCGTTAATTTTGTACTCATATAGTTATGAATGGCAACCGGTGAGTACTGTGCCACCGCAGTGTATAGAGATAGAATTATTTGCAGTTGACGCCACGGGTGGTGTGGTAGACATCGAAGCTCTTATTCCAAGTGAATATAGCTACTTTCCGACTGTTTCAGATTGTCCGGCTGGGCAAATTTGTCATATACTAGCGTCACGCGGCCTCAATCGAGCGTGTGATTCTGGTGGTTCTGGAACCGTGCAGCGCGAAGTCTTTGGCCGCTTCTAGAGAATGAAATCATCAAACAAGTTACAACGGATCACCGAACTCCGAAAATTAATTGCGTATCATCGAGCCAAGTATTACGAGGATGAGGCAGAAGAAATTAGTGACGCTGCGTATGATTCGCTGGTAGAAGAATTGCGGGCCTTGGAAGGTATTACTGACGAAACGGCTGATGGTTTGATAAATGTCGTGGGTGGCAAACTCAACAAGGCGTTTACCAAAGTTACGCACCGGGTACGACAATGGTCTTTTGATAACGTCTTTACCTACGCGGAATTACAAGACTGGGAAGAGAAGCTCAAGCGCTATCTCGCGAGTGAAGACGTATCGTATGATGCTGTTAGCTATGAAGTAGGACACAAAATTGATGGCTTGAAGTTGATTGTAGAATATGTTGACGGAGCGCTCGTAAGGGCCACTACCAGAGGTGATGGGATAATCGGAGAAGACGTTACTCACACTGCGCAAGTAATTGCAGATGTACCCAAATCACTGGCCCACCCGGTAGACGTAATTGCGGTTGGTGAAGTATGGTTGGCAAAACGTCGGTTCGAAAAATTGAATGCAGACCGGGTGACGGCCGGGGAGGAAGTATTTGCTAATCCCCGCAATGCCGCTGCTGGAGCAGTACGTCAACTTGATCCAGCCGTCACCAAGGCGCGCGGGCTTTCGTACACTGTGTATGACGTAGATTATTTAGATACAAAAACGACTGCCATTACAACCCCGCAGACCCAAGCAGAGGAAATGCAATTATTAAAAAAACTTGGTTTACCTGTCCATCCGCACACAACCTACTGTAAAGATTTGGCGACAGCCAAACAATTTTATGATACATGGGTAGCTACCAGTGATACGTTGCCTTACGGCGTTGATGGGGTGGTTTTGAAAGTTAATGACATTAGGCTACAGCAGGCGTTGGGGTATACCGCCAAATCACCACGCTTTGGTATAGCGTGGAAATTCCCAGCCGTCCAAGCTACGACAGTGGTTGAGTCAATCGAACTGCAAGTGGGTCGGACAGGGATTGTGACCCCGGTTGCGCACCTTCGACCGGTGTTGATAGACGGCTCAAAAGTTTCACGCGCCACCTTGCATAATGAGGATCAAATTAAACGACTTGATGTCCGGGCGGGGGATACGGTAATTATTCAAAAGGCTGGTGACATCATTCCTGAGATTTTGTCTGTGCTACTGGAGCTGCGCCCGGCCAAGACCAAGCCATATGCATTCCCAGCGCGAGTCGAGGCCTGCGGTGGAGACGGCTCGATTGAACGGATTCCTGGGGAAGCGGCGTACCGTTGTGTAGCGCAAGATTCAGACTTTCTGCACCGGCAACGGTTGTATTATTTTGTGTCAAAAAAAGCGTTTAATATTGATGGTGTTGGCCCGCGGATCATTGACGTGCTACTTGATACAGGTCTCATCCAACATCACTACGACTTGTTCACGTTAACGATTGACGAGATTGAGTCATTGCCTGGTTTTAAGCGGAAGGCGGCTGAAAATGTAGTGAACGCAATTGCTGCTGCGCGGACTGTGCCGCTTCACCGGTTGCTCGTCGCCTTGTCGATTGATGGGGTAGGGGAAGAGACCGCTCGAGTGTTGGCCGAACATTTTGGTACTTTTAAAAATATTTCTGCTGCCTCCGTGGCAGATATGGTCGCGGTCTATGGAATTGGGGACACTGTAGCGGAATCTATCGTAGCTTGGTTTGCTGACCCGTTACACCAGCAGTCGGTTGCAGAGTTGCTCGGACACGTTGTTGTGACCGAATCACACACTGTTGTCGGTACAAATGTAGTAGGTAAAACGTTTGTGTTGACGGGATCGTTACCGACGCTTGGTCGCGACGAAGCGAAAGACTTGATTCGACAGCAGGGTGGTAAAGTAGTGGGCAGTGTGTCAAAAAAGACTGACTACGTAGTGGTGGGGGAAGATCCGGGGAGTAAGGCAGACAAGGCTCATGAGCTTGGGATTGTAATACTCGACGAATTGGCATTGCTTCGTTTGTTGGGGTAACTCGCCAAAATTATTCGGTGTGCTAGTATAGCCACATTATGGATCAAGCGGAAATTGAAAAGTTGGGTGAGCTCGCCCGGGTTGCACTCACTCCCGAGGAAGTGGCCAAGTTGAGTACTGAGATTCCAAGTATTTTGGAGTACGTGAGCGCAATAAACACTATTGCCGCTGGTGATACCTCAACCAAGCAGGTTGGTGCGCGTTTTAATGTCCTTCGTGACGATGTGGTGACCAATGAACCCGAGACACATACGGACGCTCTTTTGGCTGAGATGCCAAGTACCGATGGACGCTATATGAAAGTAAAGAAGATTTTGCAACAAGATTAAGTATGACTATTACTGCATTGCGAGAAAAATTTTTGTCGGGGTTATATACACCAGTTGCTGCGCTGGCTGATACCCAAAAGGTAATTGCTGAAAAAGACGAATCGATAAAAGCGTTTATTGATTTATTCGATGATGTTGCTGAGCAAGCCGAGCAGATGACTGAAATACTAAAAACACAAGGGTCGGAAGCCTCACCTTTGACCGGAGTACCATTGGCGATTAAAAGTAACATTTTAATCAAAGGCAAACGAGCCACGGCCGCATCAAAAATTCTAGAAAATTACACCGCAACGTATGACGCGACTATCATTACTCGACTGCGCAACGCCGGGGCGCTATTTGTTGGTTCAACTAACATGGACGAATTTGCAATGGGGTCATCTACCGAAAATTCAGCCTTCTTTCAAACTAAAAACCCACATGACCCAACCAGAGTTCCGGGCGGATCGTCTGGTGGTTCAGCGGCCGCAGTAGCGATGGGAGCAGTCCCAGCCGCGATTGGAACCGATACTGGCGGATCAGTTCGTCAACCAGCCAGTTTTTGTGGATTGGTTGGCTTTAAGCCGACCTATGGGGCAGTGTCTCGTAGTGGATTGATTGCCATGGGATCAAGTCTTGATCAAGCTGGCCCGCTAACAAACAGCGTAGCTGACGCAGAATTACTGCATACAGTGATGGCAGGAGTGGATTCGATGGACAATACATCGATTGACGTTGATACGTATCCCGTCGTATTACCCAAAGACACCTACACCGTTGGAGTGCCACGTAGCTTTCTCGCGGCTGGGGTTGACCCCGACGTCATGCAGGTATTTGAAACCCAAATAGCTGCTCTTGTTGCAGCGGGGCACACGGTGGTGGATATTGACCTCCCACTATTTGAGCAAGGTCTGGCTGCGTACTATATTGTAATGCCAGCTGAAGTGTCATCGAACTTGGCCCGCTTTGATGGGATGCGATACGGTCTTTCGTCGCCCGGGGAAGATTTGTTGGCAGTGTATAAAAACACACGGGCCAATGGTTTTGGAGCTGAAGTGAAGCGTCGGATTTTACTTGGTACGTATGTGCTCTCGGCGGGGTACTATGACGCGTTTTATGGTAAAGCTGAGATTGTGCGTGTGAAGATGCGCGAAGAGTTAGCTGAAATATTTAAAACGGTTGATACTATTTTGTTACCAACGGCGCCAACACCGGCTTTTAAAATTGGGGAACAAGAAGATCCGTTATCAATGTATGCTCAGGATATCTTTACTGTACCGGTTAACTTGGTTGGGGTACCAGCGATTTCGATTCCCGGAGGAACTGTGGTGAGGGACGGAGTTACACTGCCGGTTGGGGTACAATATATAGCACCACATGGCGGTGATGCCAGACTGTTTGATATCGGAAAGAAAATGTTCGATGATCGGCAGCTATAGCATTGCGCTCGTGCGGGCTAGTCATGCCTGATGAGAACGATATAATTTTTGAATCATATTCCGTTGATGTCTTAGCGATCGCTCGGTCTGTCTATGATTTTTTTACGGGGAATACCATTGGATTTGATTCGGTGGTCAACTTTTTTGATGTAGCGTGGTCAGTGTGGACAGTACTGGCATATGTATTGTCTTTTATATTTATGGCAATTTATATTTATGCTTTTCTTCGGTACGTTGAAGTGAGTGAACAAGAAACAAAAAATGTTGACGTAGCAGAAGAAGCCTGGCGGCAATTGTACGGTTCTCACACCGGGAATGATCGTTGGACAGAAATTCAACAACATATTTCGTCAGACAGCCCAGCTGATTGGAAGGTCGCCATTATTGAAGCCGATATTATGTTGGAAAAAATGCTGGACGAGAAAGGCTTCGCTGGGCAGACAATCGCCGATCAGCTACGCAGTGCGTCACCAACCAACTTTACTACTATCCAAGATGCGTGGGCAGCACACAAAATTCGTAATAAAGTCGCTCATGGGAGCGAGGACTTTGTTCTTACCTACAAAATCGCGCGCGAGACTATCACGCAGTACCGCCGCGTCTTTGAAGAGTTTGGAGTGATTTAAGGCTATCGTTACGACAGTTTCTAATAAAAGAAAACGCCCTGTTAGGGCGTTTTCTTTTAGTTGTTGCGGGGCCCGGACTCGAACCGGGGTCTGGAGGTTATGAGCCTCCCGAGG
>CAYGTP010000021.1:0-18817 GCA_964352875.1 uncultured Candidatus Saccharibacteria bacterium | reverse complement strand
ACAATAATCGTGAAAAAACTATAATTAAGACACTTTTTCACGATTATTTTATGCCTCGGAAATCACACTCATCTACCCAGATAGACTCGCTGCGCGAGCGCTATGAAAAAGCTGTTCCAGGGAAAGAGTCATTGATACAGGTGCTAAACGAAGCTGAGATACCAGAGCATGTATACAACTCAAACGCGATCGAAAACAGCACATTGAGTCTCGACGAGACTGAAAAGATTTTATTGCAGATTGACCTTGATCGGTTTGTTAACGAGCGAGAAATCTTTGAGGCTAAAAATTTGGCAAGAGTCGTCTCATACATTGAGACTAAATCAAAAGAAGTGGAGCTGTCGCTTAATATTATTCTATTTTTGCACAAGATGTTGATTGGGAATATCCAAGCTGACATCGCCGGAAGATTTCGAAATAAAACAGAGTGGGTGCGGGTCGGTTCTCATATTGGTGCTGATCCGACAGAAGTAGAAGATCTACTGCAGAAAATGTTGACTCATTACACGAGTAGTATTGCTGATTCAATTATTTCTAGAATCGCATTACTGCATTTAACTTTCGAGCACATTCACCCGTTTGTCGACGGCAATGGTCGGATTGGGAGAGTTGTAAATAACTATCAGTTACAACGAGAAGGATACGTTCCGATAAATATCACTTTTGTGAATCGAGCACAATATTACAATGCATTCAAAGCGTTTGATGAGAAAGGCGAAACAAAATTGATGGAAGAAATTATTGCTCGAGCGCTGAGTAATAGCTATCACAAGCGTTTGGCGTATCTAGAAAGAAAGACAATAATCACGCTTAATCAGTTTGCCAAGCAAAATAAGTTGTCTCACTCAAACGTAATCAATAAAGCCCAGCGCCAGACCATTGAAGCGTTTTACGAAAAGGGTATATGGAAGATCGGAGTCTAGTAGAAGTATGCCTAGAGTAATACTTTAGTTTGCTAAACGTCTTATTATGTAATGAGAGGTTATCAGATCACAGAGGCTTTTTCTCGTGCTTGGCAATATCGGTGCTCTACTCGCAGAGCAGCTAGAGAACGAAGGCTTTTAAAACAAAAGACGCACCGCCAGTCGCGTCATGCTTTTAAGCTGTCAGGTACTGTAATTAAACCAACAAGCAATTGGGATGTTTTATAGTGGGATTAACCTTGTTTGGGTGGCTACAGGGAAGAAATCGTCCTCGAAGTTCTAAGTACTTTGATTCATGCGTTCCCAAAGATACTAAGACTTCTGGACGACGGCTCGTATTTTCTTTCACTAGGAAAGGTGAAAGCAAATATACTGTGCCGCTTCGATCCCCGGGCGCAAGTGAAGCAGTTCACTTGCTTACCTGACCCTACGCAAAAATCTCCAAGAGGAGATTTTGCTTCGGGGCGACGTCGTAGAGGATGTTCGAACTGTGTTTGAGACGAGGAACGATATAACGCTCTATATTCCTATACTTCAGTCCACTATTTCATTATAGAGTTTTTGAAGTTTTCATTATCAAGGCTTGATATAAGAATTTGCATATCGGTGATAAGTCCCGATATTTTTTCATTTTCTTCTTCAAGATTTAGACTAGGTAATTTGTCGAGCATTGCTTTCTTTTTGATTGGGTCGTAACTAACAACGTCGTGTGCAATCCTGTTACGTATTTCTTTTATATTGTTCAGTCTAGCGTCAATGTCTTCTGATTTAAGTATCTTTGACAAAGCAACAATCTTTCCGCCAAGCATTCTTTGTGAAAAATCATTCACCCTTCCTTCATTATCTTCAAATTTTTCATAGATTAGTAGGAGCTGATTTTCAAGAGTGGTACACTGGATTAAAAATTCTCCAACTTGTGTCACAAACTCAAAATCTTCAGAAATAACCCAGTTTTTCATATTTAGTAGAAGACCACAATTCCAATCAAATAATTATTGACCTCTTTCTCGTCATCATACTTACTGGAAAGTGACTTTATGTAGTCATCTGCTCTATCTCTGGCATCTTGAACACTTGAAGAATATCCTGGCGGTAAACTTGAACCGCCAGATGAAACTCCGTATTGTGCGCTCAATTCGTCAATTACCTCTAACTCAATAATTAATTCTATTATCTCTTGTGATTGCTTCATTAAGCTGTCGATACTGGCGAACATGAATTCAGTGTCGCTAACAGTTTCTTGTGCACTCTCAATAAATACTTTGTAGGCTGATTGGACCGCTAAATAATTAGTATCCCCAGCATTCTTTGCTGCATCTATAATCAATCCAGCCATTTTTTTATCAGATTCGTATATTTTCTCTGTTTCGCGTATCGCTTGTTCAACGAGTAAATATTCTTCTCTGTAATTACTCTTCCTAATGACGTCCATCCTATTATCAAGTGCATCAAGGGCGCCGTCAGCATAGTCGATAACTTTTTGTGCCTCTGTAGTCAAAAAATCTCTATCACTTTGAGTGAGTAATTTCACGTTGGACTCAATTTCAGGTTCAGGAACTTTTTCAACCACAGCAGGTACTGGGGTTGGCTCATTCGTTACGGCGTAGTAGTCAGTATTGGCTGGGGGTGGTGAGGCAGGAGTTGGTGTTGATGGTCTGGAAGCGACTGGTTCAGGTTCTTTTACTTCCTCTACAACCACCTCATCCTGAAGTTCATCAGTAGCTGACTGTTCTTTTGCTGTTTCTAGTTCCTCCTCAAGACGTGCAATCTCTTTGTTTTTCTGCTCATCCAATTCAACTCTTATCTGTTCGTTTTCGTCCCTCATTTCCTGATATTTGTATACACCATATCCAGTACCACCTAAAGCGACAGTGACAACTGCAATTATTGCTATTACAGTCATTGATATAAAACCCTTCATATTTTGAAGAATAGCATAGTTACCCCACCCCTGAATACACTATTTTGTGCTAGGGGAGTGTTTGGCTCGAACTAAAATTATCAGGAATGACAACATGAAAAACGTGTCATTCTCGTTAGGGCGACATCGTAAAGGAAGTTCGAACTGTGTTTGAGAAATTACAGGATGAGACTATCTATATTCCTAGCGTAATGCTTGATTGTGCTACAATTTGAAAATGAGCAAGGTAATAATTTTAAATGCAGCCATTTTTGTTTTAGGAATTGGTGTTGGATATGTTGTTTGGGGTGAAGTATCGGTCAATGATAGTTCGGACTGGAATGGCACTTTGCCAAACATTGTTTATCAAGATAAAGAGCTACCCTCTGCGTTCACAGAAATTGCTGAAAAGTATGATGAGGGTAAAATGACACGAGATACTGGCGAAGTAGTTTTTTCATATCAGTTGCATGATTTAAATAGTGATGAACTGAACGAAGTCATGATCTGTGAAGAAGATGGAGGTGTTGGTATGGATGGACTAGTTTGTGATATTGGCATTTACCAGAGAAATAATTCAGGAGACTACACTCGCATTTATCAAGCGATGGCCGCAACTCTCCCAACTATTTCAGATGAGGTTATAAATGACTATAACGTTTTGTATCAAGACTTGGGTTTTGATTTAGATTATAGATGTGAGTTTGAAGGTGGGCTTTATAAATGCAATCCTCAATAGCACACAAAAGTCCCACTTATTATTAGTGGCACAAGAAGTCAGAACTGAAATGTCTATGTATATCTTGATAAAAACAAGATATTTTCATTAGGGCGGCTCTCAGTCCTTGGGTGGAACCAACTGGAAGAGCTGTGTCTCGATTGGTTAGGCGATGCAAGAGTTTGTTTCAGGTGATGACGTTAAAAGTGGTTCCACTAGGTCGTTAGGAAAAAGAAAACACCCCGCACCGATTGGAGAGGGATGTCTCCTTGTGCAGGGTTCAATATGGATAGTCGTTCTCTTCGAGCATTCCCATAGAGCGGTGTGCACTCAAAGATGCGCACATCATCATTTCTGACCAGGTCACGCTCTGTCCAGGTTCGAGACCTACTCTTTTCAATACCCAAGTGTTTGTCGTAATTACTTCACCGTAGCAGTACACTACAGCACTATGTGTCCCTGCCTTTATGATGATGTCTTTCCAGTTCGAGTCTTTAGGCAGACCAAGACTGGTAGCACATTCTTCACGAAGCATTGAATCAATGAGGTCATGCGCATCATTCCAACTGGAATCAGCCAGCAGACCATGTTCTGCAATGAATGAAGACAACCATGGCCTTCGGTCATGCTTGGCGATATCATCCATCGTGCTGTTAGGAGGCAGGCCGCGTTCTTTTGCGGCGTGAGCAATCTGTTTTTGACTCGGCATTTGTCTTTCTCCTTAAAGGTGCAGTTGGGAACTTGGTTTGGCAAAACAATGCCACAAATACTTCACTTTTTCAAGTTAAAATGAATCTGGTTCCACTCAGTCCGCTAGGCATTAGAAAAACCTCGTATAGTCGAACCAAAATATCTTTATTTATATAGTCCCTAGAGGAATCTAGGGCAGTAGGGCGACGTCGTAGAGGATGTTCGAACTGTGTTTGAAGATTTAGGTGATGTCACTATCTTTATTCCAGTGTTTGTATAAAAAATACGGCGGCGCAAGGTGCGCCGCCGCTTCGGCTGTTCAATAAAGCCGCTGGTTGTAGTTTTCGAGAACAAGTTTGCCGTCCTTGCCTTCGTCAGGCCTTCCGACATATTCCGTCACCCCACAGTTCACTGGCTTGTCCGTTTTGCCGAGCTTGATGAACTCTTCAGGAGTGAGACGTTCCAGCGTTGCGCGGATGCTGAGGATGGTCAGGTGGTGTGTGACCATGAGTACACGCTGACCACTGTACTCGCGTACGAGGGTGGTGAGCATACTCCTGACGCGGTCGCGAACATCTGCAACCGATTCACCCTGTGGGTACTGATACCAGTAGTCACCCTGCAGTTTCTTCAGTTCCCGTTGCTCGGGGTGGAAGGTGTGGAAGACGCGCCAGTCGTTGTACACGACAGCGAGACCGTGTTCTTGTTCGCGGATGCGGTCGTCTTCGACCTTTGGAACCATCTCCAGCTGACCCCACCCTTGGGTCAAGAAGTCCATCGTCTCCCTTGTCCGTAGGTACGGGGAGTAGATGATGACGTCAGGAAGTTCTGCGCCAGCTTCCAGGAGTTTGGCACCAGTGATGGCTGCCTGCATCTCACCTTCAGGTGTCAGAGGTGTTTCATAGTCACCGACACCGAGTGCGTATTTCTCCTTGATTTTCTGCGCCAGCTTTTTGGCTTTGTCATCAGTATATCCAAGCCGATAGACTTCCTGAAGCTCGCTATAGAGTGGGTCTTGTTGCTTCTTGGCTCGCAAGACGTTGTACGCAGACTGGCCGTGGCGAATCAGCGTGAGAGAGGTCGGCCACTTCATGGGCTACTCCTTCTGTTTGAGTTGACGGACAGGACTATCCGTTGCAACTATGCAATAAATACATAAAAAATACAATCCTAGTTCGAGCCTCCCGTTAGGGTGTCCAGAATACCCTTATAAAATCTACTTCAAAATGCTGGGCCAGAGTCCGAAGCTTATTCTAACCATACTGTCAGATCAAGAGTATATGAGCGGCGTGAAAGAGAAGCTTACTCTAATCAGTGACTTTCAATAATAGGTTGACCTTAAGCATTTTTTGTGATTTTATTTCAGCGATTGGTCTTTGCTGAAAAGAAAGGAAAGTACGTTGAAAAATAATGTCAGTCGCTGGAAAGTGCGACTGAAAGTGGCGGTGAGCTGGTGGTGGGTGCTTCTGTCGCTCTTCATCATGTTTATTCTGACCATTTTCGTCGCTGCGCTCCTGATGCGCATCAAAGTACCTCCGCAAACCATCCTGTCCGCGTTAACGTGGACTTTGGTAGGCGCAGTCATTTTGTTTTTCTTTTCAGAGTTCCTGATCAACATCTTCATGGGTGCGCGTCGGGTCGATGAGAAGATATATCCAGACTTCGTCGCGGTGGTAAAGGAGGTGCATGAGTCGGTGCCACGCCGCTGGTTCTGGCCACGGTCGTGGTTTCGGCCGCGCATCCGTATCTTGCCGATGCCGGTTCCAAACGCTATGGCGTACGGAATCGGTGTCTTTGGACAGTGCTGCATCGCTATTACGCCGCCGCTCTATCGCATGATGGATCGGGACGAACTCAAGGCCGTCGTTGCGCACGAGTACGGACATATCCGTTCGCTCGATATTGCGCTTATGACAGTCGTCGGAGTCTTTGCGGGCGCTGTCGAACGTCTTCGCGCACTTGCTGCTGCGGGCGCCGGCTCTGGTCTCACGGCCATGCTTTGGTTACCTGCCATTGTTCTCTGGATCATCTCGAAGATGTTCTTCGGGGTGTTGCGCATGGCTATCTCTCAAGAGCGGGAGTTCGCCGCTGATGCGTTAGCTGCCTGGTATCAACGAACGCCAGATCACATGATCTCGGCGCTCAAGAAACTGGGTAGCTACCAAGAACGTCGCACTGAACGGATCTTCGAGAAGGAGCGCGAACAGAGCAAAAAACGAGAAGAATCTGGCAGGCAAGATGAAGACGATGAGCCTGTTACCAAACGGGGTCGCGGTACTGTCTTCAAAGACCTCATGATCTCGCATCCGCACATGGATGCGCGGATTACATCGCTCGAGTCGCTTCGGGCATAACCACAACCAATGAAGGAGCACGACATGAGTATTTTAGTAGAGCAGGGCGATACGGACTCGCCACAACGCAAAGGGCGTATGCCAAAATTCCCTCGTAAATCTGATGAAGCTGCTCTCATCGTCTACGCGTGGGAAATGCTGGTATACGTGCTGGGTGCGTTCATCGGCCGAATGGGCTTCAAAGCCTTCATTGGCACGTTGCTCACGTTGGCGGGTCTCTTCGCCGTCGGCACCTACTTTGCAGCGCCGGCTTTGTTCAGTGCAGTCTTCTACCAGTCAGTCATCATCTACTGGCCATATGTTCTCTTGCTGATTCTGGTGGTCGTGATCTTTGCGATTCCGGTTTTCGGCTTCTTGGAGAGCATGGTCGAGGGCAACAAGCGGGGAATCGCAATCCGCGGTTTTGTACTGATCATCGCCGCCTTTGCGTTCTACATGATCCCATGGAGCGCAGTGGAGTATGTGTCTCGCTACTTCACCTATACGCAGCTCGCGACCTTTGAGGATCGTGATGCTCCGCTGGTGACACATCCTGAAAAGGTGCGGTATACGCCCCGGATCAACGCCTTCAATGACATCGAGCAATCGATTACGGCGCCGCAGGAGGTCGTCCACTTCGCCGATACGGTTCCGTTCATCAGTGACGAGGGATTCGCGTTCGCGACCCAGATCACACCTGATGATGGTCTCGTGCCGTACAACGGCTTCTTTACGCCGAACCCCGGCTTTGTTCTCTACTACGACAACGAGAACCATACCGGGCCTCGCGTGGAGCGAGTCGACGAAGAGCAGGTCTACGGTCTGCGCAAGGCTTGGTTCCTTGATGCGTGGTGGCGGGTCTACAACGAAGATCGGTTCTCGATCTTCGAGGATCCGCATTACCTGCGCATCACTCACGAGGATGGCAGCGTCGAGCATTTGACTGTCTTCCCGCAGATCAAGCACTACTGGTGGCGCTTGCCCTATTGGGCTGGCATCGCAGTGGTGAACTCTGACGGGGAGGTGACGATGCTTTCCGTTGAGGAAGCGACCGCTGACCCGCGTTTCGCGCGGCAGTGGATCGCACCGATGAGCCTGATGCGGCAGTACGTCGAAGATCAGACCATGCAAGCTGGACTGGTACAGAACTGGTTTGGACTGCGTTCGGATGGCCGCCTTACGGTACCTGACCTCGACGGTGTGGGTGACTATGTTAACCAGTATCCGTTTCTGACAGTTGCAGCGGACGGCACGCCCTATGCATACGTCACGACGCGGCCGGTTGGCGGCGGAGATGGTCTTGTGGCCATGTACTACTTGAACCTGGCTACCGGTGCTCGGTCTCGCTATGTCTTCGGGACTGACGAGATCGTCTACGGTGTTTCGGCCATCATGGCTCGAGTCACCAGCATCGGCGGCTATACCTGGTATCAAGAGTCGAAAGACTCTTCCTCTGGTCAAACTTTGGCCACCGAACCGGTCTACATCGTCCGTCCGGGCGAACCAGATCGGATTTACTGGAAAGTCACCGTCACCAATATCCAGTACCGGGGAATCTCGGCACAAGTGGTGTTCGATGCTACTGACCCCAATCGCTTTCGTATCTTTGATGGTGGCGACCGGGGTCGGACACAGTTCTACGACTGGCTCGAGGCATCAGGTGATGACGGGCTCGCGAGTGGTAATCTCTCGGAGCAGATCCGCTATCATCTGGAGCAGATTCAGTTTCACCAAGCTGCTGCCGCCGATCTGGCGGAACAGCTGGAAGGGGACTGAGTACACCTTTCGAAAACTTACAGGGCGTTCGCGCCCTGTTTTTTATTTTTGAGTTCAATTCCCGTCACTATGACGATTTATTATTCAAAAAATATAGAGTAAAACAAGGTCAATTCGAGCCTGTTAACATTGGGCGACGTCGTGAAGGACGTTCGAACTGTGTTTGAAAAATTAGGCGACGAAATAATTTATATTCCTACCCTTGATTACTTCGGCCGATATCTTTCCTAAACCACATTCCATCAAATGATATATTCGATATGGCATCGTACGAATCAGCGAGAGCATTCTCCAGAGATGAGCCAGTAGCTGTCACGTTTAACACTCGGCCACCATTTGTTATCACCTCATTGTCTTTCATGGTAGTGCCAGCATGAAAAACGACAACATTATCTTTTTTGTCAGCATCAGTAAAACCATGAATAGGAAAACCTTTCTCGTACTTTCTCGGATAGCCTTCTGATGCAACCACTACGCATGAAGCAGATAGGCTGTTCCACTTTACTTCCAGTTCATTGAGTGTTCCGTTGATACACGCTATTAATACATCAACCAGATCGGTCTCTAAAATTCTCATATAAGATTGAGTTTCGGGGTCGCCGAAGCGGGCGTTGAATTCGATTACTTTTGGGCCGTCGGCGGTCAACATAATTCCTGGGTAGAGTACTCCAGTAAATGGACAACCCCTATTTCGAAGTCCTTCAAGAATTGGTTTTACAATTGTCTTTTCAATATCTTCAAGTACTTCTGGTGATACGCTAGGAACCGGGGCAATAGTTCCCATGCCACCAGTGTTGGGACCTTTGTCACCGTCGTAAGCACGTTTGCGATCCTGAGAGGTAGGAAACAGTACAGTATTAATGCCGTCACAAAAAGCATGCGTGGAAATCTCCTCACCCACTAAAAACTCCTCAATTACTATTCTCGCTCCAGCCTCTCCAAACCTTTTGTCTCCCATCATCTCTTGTAGTGCCTGCTCCGCTTCAGATATGTTTTTAGCAATCACTACACCTTTCCCAAGTGCCAGGCCGTCCGCTTTTACTACCAAGGGGAAAGACTGTCTTTTTATATATTCTTTTACTTCATTTATTTGATCAAATGTCCTTGAGGTTGCGGTAGGTACACCTTCTTCTTCCATCAATTGCTTAGCAAAGGCCTTTGACCACTCAATTTGTGCAGCAGCCTTAGTTGGGCCAAACACTGGAATGTTAAGTTCTTGTATGTCATCAACAATTCCTTCAGCTAAATAATTATCTGGTCCAATAAGCACAAGATCTACTTCATTCACCTTTAACCATGACACTATTTCATCTTTAGTGGTAGCTGAAATATTTTCTGCTAACAAGGTAGTGCCAGCATTTCCTGGAGCAACGTAAATGTTCCCAACCTTTTTGGATTGTTTCAATTTCCAAACTAAAGCGTGCTCTCTGCCACCACCTCCGACAACAAGTATATTCATGGAAAAAGTATACCAGTTCAAGCCTCTCATTAGGGTAGCTGTGAGAGCGCTAGAAATAAACTTCAAAATGCTGGGCGACGTCGTGGAGGATGTTCGAACTGTGTTTGAGGAGAGGAATGATACATCTCTGTATATCCCTTCTTTTATAAATGTTAGAAAAGAAGCAATGCTCCAAAAATGACCGCAACTGCACTGAAAGCAAAGGTTACATATTTTTGGTCAACTGATAAAGCAACATGTGCTCCC
Organism: uncultured Candidatus Saccharibacteria bacterium; assembly: GCA_964352875.1. Classification (GTDB taxonomy): domain Bacteria; phylum Patescibacteriota; class Minisyncoccia; order Phycocordibacterales; family UBA918; genus OLB19. The sequence goes on along the minus strand of CAYGTP010000021.1, from coordinate 8,772 downwards.
GTATAACTTCCAATAAGTGTGCCTGCGAAAAGGATTGCACCAGTTTGGTAATCAATTAGCCCTTCAACTCCAAAGATAAGGAGTGTGATTATAACAACTATGAATCCTGGAACACGTTTGGTGGCGTTCGCTTCGGTCATGGACATGTGCATCAACTTTACATAGATCACATTTACTAATAATCCTATGCCCGAGCCAAAAGCTGCTTGGGCAATGCGGGTAATAAAAAATGTGAAGTATGTAACAAAGCCAATTGTTTGTTTTGATTCAGGTTTTTTCTTTGGTTTGAATAGAATGGCAAACGCTGAAAGTACAAGTATCACTCCAACTATTTTTTCTATGTATGCTTGCGGGATACTTATCACCCAATAAGCACCAATTATTGCGGCAGGAATGCTAACGAGAGTTAGTGGAATGACCATTTTCCACTTGATAGCGTTGCTTCTGAAAAAACGTGCCAGTGAACCGATTGATAGTCCAAGAGAGCCCAATCTAGCAGTTGCTATTGCAGTGTGTGCGGGTAAACCAGTTAAAAATAGTATTGGTAAAGTGAATAGTCCACCACCTCCACCAACAAAACCACTTACTAAACCAGACGCTAGCCCTGCAAAAAATATAATGAGTTCTGTCATCAGAAAAGTATACCAGTTCAGATTTCCCGTTAGGGGTCTGTTTGGCTAGAACTGAAATGTGTATGTATATCTTGCTAAAAACAAGATATTTTCATTTGGGCGACGTCGTAGAGGACGTTCGAACTGTGTTCCAACGTTTGAACGATACTTCTATCTATATCCCAGCCTTCGTATAAAAAACAAGCGTTTTAGAATTAGTTGCAATAATAGGTATTTTTATATAGTGTTGCTCTAGAGTCAGATTCTGACAGACCAATACGCTGCCTCAAAGCGTACATTGAACCTTGAAAGGTACTTCCCCATGAAACGAGACCAGGATCAAAATTGGTGGATCAGTGCGTATCGACAGAAGGATGCGCTCTGGATTCACGACGGAAAGCCGGCACGTCCCCATGCTGAGCTCACATCTGGCAAGCATTCCGACGGCTTCTTCAATAGCCGTTTGGTGATCCCTGACGACGAGTTGATGAAGTGGGCAGCCAGTGATTTGATTGATCTCTACATCTCTCAGGGTGGCTCGATCAATAGCGTTGACCGTGTGGTTGGTCCGCAGACCGGCGCTACCAAGTTGTCCGAGTTCATTGCGGCCGAAATTACGAAACGCCGAGACCGTCCGTGTCTCTTCGCTTCTCCGGAAAAGGAGGGTGAGGGTGACAAAAAGCGAATGGCCTTCTCTGACCCGTTCCAATGTGTGAATCTTGGCGAAGTCGTCTTGCTTTGCGAAGATGTCATAACGACCGGTGGTAGCGTCGATCTGACAGCCAAGGCTTGCCTGGAATCTGGAGCGAAGGTTCTTCCGGTCGTGCTTGTCCTGGTCAACAGATCAGGTCTCTCGGAAGAAGGTGAAAAGCGCATTTTGGCGCTGATCGATCGACCCATGTCGATGTGGCTGCCGGAAGATTGCCCCTTGTGCAAGCAAGGTTCGAAGGCTCTGCGTCCAAAAGACAACTGGGCCGCCCTCAATGCCGACTACTAATCGGCATCAACTGGAGAGAAACCATGAATGACAAGAAATTGTGCTTGGCCCTCGACGGCCTCAGTCTCGACGAGTCTCGGGAGATTCTCAGACAACTCAAGGGTCGAACCTGTGCTGTGAAGATCCATAGCTTGCTCGACCGAGAGGGGCCTGGTGTGGTCTCTCTTCTCCGCGAATGTGCTGACAGCATGATCTGGGTCGACTACAAGGTCCATGACACCAAGGACACCGTAGGTTACCGCGTGGCAGCGCTCCGCAGTCATGGGGTCGACATCGTCACGGTTCATGCTTCGGGCGGCGTCTCGATGATGAATGAGGCTGTGGCGGCTGGAGCTGGCCGGATGGCAATTTGGGCCATTACGGCTTTGACCTCACTCGATGACGAGGAGATTGGCGCCATCTATGGTCGCGAGCGTACTCGTCAGCAGATCGTCACTGATCTGGCGCATATGGCCAAGGACGCCTGTGTGGATGGTCTCGTTTGCTCGGCGCAAGAGGTCGGAATGCTTCGGCAAGATCCGTACCTTTCGAGTTTGAGGCTGATCGTTCCCGGGACTCGTTCAGTTGGTGTTGCTCTCGGGCAACAGAAGCGGTCCGGCACACCCGAGCAGGCCATCAAGGACGGTGCCACCTACCTGGTGGCCGGTAGTCAGGTCACGAAGGCGACTGACCCGCTCGCCGCCTTCAATGCGATGGAGGCCGAAATCGAGAACGTGTAGGTCTTCGACCGACAGTTCTGTACAGCGCACCCAAGGCTTCGGCCAAGGGTGCGCTTTCTTTTTATTTATAAATAAAATAACCCACTCTATTATTAATAGTGGAAAAAAGTTGTTATTTAGATTGCTACATTACGTAGCAAAGACAGTAGGGCGACATTGTGGAGGGAGTTCGAACTGTGTTTGAGGAATTACAGGATGAAACTATATACATTCCTGCTTTTTCTTACGTATAATGGATGGTAATGAGTAACCAAGAATCTAAAGCCATTTCTGAAAGATGGGAAAACCTTAATCTTTGGGGTAAGGATGTTGCACGCACTGAGTCTCTAACAGGAGGAGTTGCAAATGATGTGTGGAGTGTAAAAGTTGATGGACAGGTCGCTGTCGCTCGACTTGGCAATAGAAGTGACGAAGACTTGGCATGGGAGACTGAACTTCTTCAGTATCTCAATCATGAAGGTATGATTGTACCTACTCCAATCCCAACACAGGACGGAAGATTATTTGTGGACGGTCTTGTTGTAATGACTTATTTAGAAGGCACGTCACCTCAAACTGAAGACGATTGGCGTCAGGTAGCTTATACCCTCAAGCAATTGCATAAATTGACTCAAGACTGGCCGCAACGACCTGGTTGGAAATCATCTATCGATCTAATACACACCGAAACAGGAACGAAGGTTGATCTTAATGAAATGCCAGCCGAGGGAGTGGTTAGGTGTAGGGCTGCATGGTCAAAACTATCTAGTCGGCAGACATCTGTAATCCACGGTGATCCTAATCAAAGAAATGTTTTTATGACAAAAAATGGTGTGGCCTTGATTGACTGGGATGAGGCACATGTAGATGTTCCTGCTCTTGATTTAGCATTACCTCATAATGCGGCAGGTCTTGAGAACGATGAGTACGACATTGCAATACAAGCATACGCTGCATGGGAGGCTGCTGTATGTTGGGACGATGAGTATTCCAAAAGGCGACTCTCTGAAGTCAGATAAGCTCTATCCAGTTCGAGCCTCTCGTTAGGGTATCCAGAAAAACCTTACAATACTTGCTTCAAAATGCTGGGCGACGTCGTGGAGTGAGAAAGTGCGGGGCACTTTTGCAAGAGGTTGCCAGCTCGCCAGAGCGACAACCTGAACAGTCTCTGTAAGAGATGTTCGAACTGTGTTTGAGGAGAAGAATGATATAACTTTATATATTCCTAGCTTTGCTCATCTCTATGCCACTCAAATCTGACGTCAGGTTGGTTTTCTTCGTTAGTTTCACCGTCAGTTTTTTCAACAGCTACAAATCCTTGCTTCTCGTAAAATCGTCGAGCATTTTCGTTGGCTTGATATGTCCATAGTGAGAGACTGTTATTTTTTGCTTTAGGAATATCTAGCAAAGTCTTACCAAGACCTTGTCCTTGTACACTTGGGTCAAGATACAATTTACTCACTTCACCATCAGTAAACGCAATGTACCCGACCACTTTTTCGCCGTCTCTAGCAACATGGACTTCTTGCGTATCTACGACTTCAGAAAAGTGAGCCAAATCTTCTTCACGTGTATGCGTTGCTGTAAAGTTAGGGTAAGTTTCAGAATATGACCGTTTGTGTAGAGCGACTATTTGTTCAATATCTGCATGAGTAGCAGGTGTAATTTCCAGAGGGACTACCTCTTTACTTGGCGGTTTATCGAGTGTCATATTTTTTTAGCCAAATTGTTAACCTGCCAACAGGTTCAAACCCAAGAGTAGTAATCTTCTCTAGTGTCTCAGCATCTTCGTAGCCAACGATATCTTTAACTTCAATTTCCGAGTAAATAAAAGATACGAGAGAAGACCATTTACTTACAGTATCGTCTGGAACGAAAAAGTTTGAAACTCCGATAACATCGTCTGATTTGTTTAGGAGTGCGACGCAATCTGGTTCAGAGTCTTTATAACCAACAACAAAGTAAACCGAGTCATCTTCGAGCAATTCTGTTTTATATATACTATGCCCTAATTCAATACCTTCTCCCCAAACCTCAACCCATTTTTGTAATCCGTCACTATCTGTAACTATTTCAAATCTAATCTCCTCATTGTTTTGAGGAGTGAATGCGCCACTTTCAAGATATAGCCACTGTGAGTCAAACAGCTTCTCAAATCCATGGCTAGTAAGGTCGAGACATTGGAAACTATCTTTGATTGACCAATCTGACCATTTTCTCTCTTTGCAATTTTTGTCTATCTCACCAAATATCTCTTCGGGTATCCATTCTGAACTTCGAGTTGCTAGGTTTGAGTAAAGAGGGGGAGTTCTTTCTGTCGTGTAGTAAATCTCCTTTGTAGTCTGCAGTTCAATACCATGCGAAGCGAATACTGATTTATACAATGCGAGGTTATTGTTACTGGCTTTCTGTATTTTTAAGTCGTCCATATAAAAAGTATACCAGTTTCTAATTCTCACTAGGGGTATGAAATGTCAGAACTTAAATGTTGTTGTATATCTTCGTGGATTGAAGATATTTACTGATGGGAATCATAAAGATGCCCCATAAGATGACTTTCAGTCATACAGTCGCGCTTCGCGCGCAAAGAGGACAAAACAAAGTACGGTGAAAGCGGCTCTGCGGAGCCGTTTTCCGGTTGGGAATGCACCAGCTCGCGAGCGCGCAGGCGGAGGTTCGTCATCACGACAATTTCATTCTCGTTCGGTGGAGTGTATTTATCTGCCCAAAGAAAAGAGCCGCCCAACCGGACTCTCTCAAAGAGTGGTGGACGGCTTGTTGGGAGCCGTGGCGGTCAGACCGCCAGAACTTTACCTGAAGCTGCCGGCGTTCGTGGCCAGCGGGTTCTGGTTGACGAATTCGAGCGCGGCCGCCTCGTCGACGAGCCTGCCGAAATCGGTGTGCTTCTTGGTCAGGTCGATGCGCTTGATACCCGAGGGGTTGCCGATATAGCTGGCGACGAGGTCGCCGCCTTCGACGGAGCCGCGGATTTCGTCGATCTGCGCGGCAGTGCATCCGTAGACCTTGCCGCTGGGATGGAGTTCGACGTCGACCCAGACAATGTCGCCCGGAGCGAGCTGTTCACATTCGGTGGGGCTGAGCCAGTCGAAGTTCCATCCCTTCTTGCCGCGTACTTCCCACCGCGTCCATGCGTTGTAGTGGACGAGGACATCGCCGGGCACGAATTTGGTCTTCTGTTCTGCAAGAGCTGTCGTCATCTGCTTTCTCCCGTTCCTAATCAAAGATGTGATAGAAAACTACAACGGAACACCTAACTTGTCAACCAAATTCGAGTGGCGGCTCTTTTAAAAAAGAAGGTTAGTTTTGTGGTAAAATGACGGTGCACCCAACTTTAAATGAAGGCTTTTTCTAATAGCCGTCTTAGGACCACTAAAGTCTTCTTTAGTTGGGTGCACCTAGGGCGGCTGTTAAAGTTTTAATATCTTGTTCTTATGGAGAAACCAACCTTCTTTTTATATGCCCGCAAGTCGACCGATGTTGAGGATAAGCAGGTACTAAGTATCGAAGCGCAGCTGGCGGAGTTGCGTTCGTTTGCCAAGCTGGAGGGGTTAGAGATAGCAGAGGAGTTTGTGGAGAAAAAGAGTGCCAATATGCCCGGCCGTCCTATTTTTAATGACATGATGAACCGTCTCGAGCGAAAAGAGGCAGTGGGCATTATCGCTTGGCATCCAGACCGCCTAGCACGCAACTCAGTCGATGGGGGACGGGTGGTGTACCTGCTCGACTGCGAACATATTTCGATGCTGAAATTACCAACTTTTTGGTTTGAAAACACATCACAAGGAAAATTTATGCTCAGCATCACCTTTGGGCAGAGTAAATACTATGTGGATTCACTTTCAGAAAACACCAAGCGCGGACTTCGCCAAAAAGTTCGCCGCGGTGAGTATCCAGGGCTGGCACCGATGGGATATATCAACGACTCGAGGACAAAGACAGTAGTCGTTGATAAAAATAAGGCGCCAGCCATTACTGCAGCATTTCAATACTACGCTGAGGGTGAACATCGGCTGGAAGATGTTGCGAACTTTTTGGCGGGGCGGGGGATCAAAGCGCGTGGCGGAAAACCACTCCACCGAACGAGAATTACTTGTATCCTTTCCAATCCGTTCTACACGGGATTGTTTCAATACGCAGGTGAGGTACACGAAGGAACTCACCAGCCAATTGTGGCAAAGAAACTGTTTGATGAAGTGCAGGAAGTCATGCAAGAGCGAGGACGTCCGCATAAAAATTTTAAAAATGAGCCACAGGCATTTTGTGGACTGATGCGGTGTGGAGGTTGCGACATGATGATAACTGCTGAACATAGGGTTAAAAAACAGAAGAACGGTAATGTGCATGAGTATGTGTATTATCGCTGTACCAAGAAATCAAAATTAAAATGTGATGAACCCTATGTTCGGGAAGAGGAGATAGATAGACAAGTCTCAGAGCTACTTCAAACAGTTTCTTTGACTGCATCGTGGGCGAGGCAGTTAGAGGCCATGCTGACGCAAGAGGAAGTTTCCTCAACCAATGACGCAACGGAACATCTCAAGGCAAGCAAGGAGCGTGAGCGGGGGATAGAGCAGAAGCTTGAGCGTCTTCTTGATTCATACCTAGAGCAGGACATTGAGCGGGAGGTATATCTCGAGAAGAAAGCAGCTTTGCTCGGTGAAAAGAAGTCACTAGAGGAGAAAAATGCCGCCTTAGAGACGTCCCGAATTGGCTGGCTCGAACCTATGCGAGAGTGGATACAAGTGGCAGAAAACCTGCCTGAAATTGTCCGTGATGGCACCCTTTTAAAGAAAAAGGTTGCAGCCAAAGAAATCTTTGGCTCGAACCTCCGCCTGCGCGCTCGCAAGCTGGTGCATTCCCAACCGGAAAACGGCTCCGCAGAGCCGCTTTCACCGTACTTTGTTTTGTCCTCTTTGCGCGCGAAGCGCGACTGTATGACTGAAAGTCATCTTATGGGGCGACGTCGTAGAGGACGTTCGAACTACTTTTGAAAAGCTGCAGGATGAAACCATTTACATACCTAGCTTTAAACAGTCGGTTTGAAGTCTCGGTTTGTTATACTTTTTGAATGGATATTATAGATATAGCTAAAAACTTTGGATGTGATTCTGAGCCAGCCCTGCTTCCTGGCGGACACGGTACAACGTACCGTTGTGGTAGCGTGATTCTGAAACCTGTCACTGATTCTGCAGAATCAAATGAAATTGCGGATATTGCAGCTCAGTCTCTCCCAGTAGAGCATATTCGTATCCCTAAACCATTAAAATCGGAATCTGGGGATTGGATTTATGGTGATTATGTTGCCTGGGAATACCTGGCGGGAGAAGATATGGAGGGCGAATATGAAACAAAAATTAAAATATGTGATTGGTTTAGTGAAAGTATGGCTATTTCACATAGACCAAAGTTTCTTGAATCAGCTGACCATGCCTGGGCTGTGGCTGATAAAGCATCTTGGGGTGAAATAAAGAAAGAGTATAGTTCTGATTTTGAATCTGTCATTAGTCCAATATACTCAAGACTTGAAAAAGTAACTTCACCTTCGGTGCTCATTCACGGCGACTTAAACGGCAATGTTGTTTTTGATAAAGCATTACCACCAGCAGTCATTGATATAACACTGTATTGGCGACCAAAAGATTTTGCCAAAGCAATTGTGATTATCGATGGAATAGTATGTGACGGTGCTCATCTAGATATTTATAAATTAGTAGAGCATTTACCAGAAATGAGACAGCTGATGTTAAGGGCTACTTTACGACGTATTCTTGAACAAGCTGAGCACGCAGAGAGAGGTGTGAAATCACACGAAGAAGCCCTTGCTTATAGCAAGAGATTTGCCGCCGCTTTAGACAACCTCAATCTTTTTTAAATACAGTTCGAACGTCTCGGTAGGGTACTCAGAAAACCCTTATATAATCTGCTGCAAAATGCTGGGCGACGTCGTGGAGGACGTTCGAACTGTGTTTGAGGAGAGGGGAGATAGTTCGATTTACATACCAGGTTTTGTTAAGTGAAAAGACTAACACCAATCAAGATGGCTACTGCTATTCCGAGATACTTCAACATGTTTTGCATCCAGTCAAAATTGTATCTGTTCAGTAATATGCCCGCCATAGCACCAGCAATCCCTGCTGCTATAAACATTGGGATAACAAATTTTAAATCTATCAAGTCTAGAATAAAATAATTGTATGCTGCAAAAGCACGTGAGAACACCAGCATGAGCGAGAGAACAAAAATTGCTCGTTGATACTTTAAGTTAAATACACTCGTTAAAATTAACAGGCCAATTATAAAATCTCCAATACTTAAAAAAGAGTTGTATACACCAATTACAAGACCGGCGAGTGCGAGAAGAGTTAAGGTTTTTGTGTTGCTAGGCAGTGATATGGAAGGTACCCCAAAATTAAGACACCTTTTCTGAGTTAATTAATGATACCTC
>CAYGTP010000020.1:0-21991 GCA_964352875.1 uncultured Candidatus Saccharibacteria bacterium | reverse complement strand
AGCAACCCCAAAATTTCCTTTCAACTTTTTGGCGGCTTCCCCCGCACCCTCTTCCGCTTTTTAGAAATGGTAAGGAAATTTTTGGGTTTGCCCGCGCGAGGTATCGAGCGCGTCCCGAGGTGCAATTAAACGCCAATGCGTACGCAGAAGTATTGAATCACTACGCGCTCCGCGCGGCACGATCATTGTCCTTTCTCGAAATGGGTTCGAGCAAAGGTCAGTATTTCTGCACAAAAGTAGAAAACTGAATACTCAAAACAAAACTACCCTTATCGTTAAGGGTAGTTTTGTGGTTCCAAGTCTCTGAAAATTGATACTGAATTTCAGAAAGAAATATTATAGTGTTGGAACCACCAAACGTCTAAGTGTGATTTTTTGGGTCAAACAAATCTGCAAGATTAGTTACCTGTAGATGTACATTCTCTTTCGGCAAACTCTCTTTATCTACAAACTTAATTGCGACACATTCGTCTGAGGGAGAAAAGTTCAAGTCTTCTAACTCCACCTCGTAGAGAACATAAGCGTACCAAATAGAGAGTCCTGGATTACTTTTACGTGGTTTACTATTTGTATAAAAGTATAGCGGCTTATCTGAAACAGATTTCACCTTGAGTGCCATCTCCTCGTCGATTTCTCTAACCACATCATCTTGTGGTAACGTTCCCCAGTCCAAACCTCCACCTGGCAGGTCCCACCAACCATTATCCTCTTGCATTATTAAAAACTTATCTCTGTTCTCATTTAGAACCAACGCTTTTACACTAACTCGATAAAAACACTCTGGTATTTCACTCATAAGTAAAAGTATAGCAATATATACAGGCACCTACAATCTCCTTTAAATCCAACCAGCCTCTCAATTATTCCTCAATCTGGTTCCATCTAAATGAATCGCGGGGCACAATTCAGTACTTCTTCAGAAGTAAGACCAACGGCAGCCAGCGCTCCGCGCGTTGGATTCATTGTCCTTTCTCGAAGTGGGTTCGAGCAAAGGTTAGTGTTGGTACCAAGAAGAAAGCTTCTAATCTACTAACAATTCAGTTGGTACAGTTGGTGGCGGGTCAGTGGTTTCTGGTGCTTCTGTGGTTTCAATCTCTATATCTACCTCGTCAACTGGTAGTTCAGTTGCCGTGTCCGTTTCATCAGCCAAAACACCTGGCGCTTCAGTCGCTGGTGGTGATATGACTCTGGTTGGCACGATTGAACGTTCACTTTGGTAGGCTGCTTCACGCTCCGAAAAATAGTTGATAGCTTTAGTGACTACGTTGGTTTGATACCGTACGATTTTCACTGGCACATCACCTGATGATACTTCTATAGCGTTATAGAGATTGTAATGATATGCGCTCACTACTCCTCCACCGAGGAGTACTATCGTAAATAACCCAAGGCCCAATATCCAATCACGTTTTGGATGCATCAAAGCTCGATCCGGAACGCCTTTCGAACGCTTAAAGACATGCTTGGCCATTTTGATGATGTCGTTTTTTTCTATCATGAAGCATTTATTACAGAAATAAACAATCGTCCGTCAGCACGTAATTGACGAACGCCAGTCGCAGCATCAAATGAGCGGTCAATAGAAATCGACTGTAGCCGACTATGATATGGGAGCAATTCTAGAATGTGTATAAATTGCAACACACTAGATTCGTTTCCCGCAACCGCAAAATTAATTTCTAGCTGTTTTTGTTCGGTTGAATCTGCCAGAGTAAGAGTATTGGTTGTAAATTCAATTCCCTGCTCAGCTGCGATGGTTTCGAGTGTCGCCAAAAAACCAACCGTCTCGTCTTCGGCCAACATGTACGACATAAGCTTTTCCCGTTCGGCGGTAGTGGCTTCTAGTTGTGATACTAGTTCTTCGTAAGCTTCACCTTGAGCCAAACTGGTACCGACCGCAGCCGCAGTGGCTTCAATGGCCTGACTTTTGGCTTGGAGCTCGTACCAGCCATATATCAACGCAATAGTTGCCGCCACAAACAACGTGCTGGCAATGAATGCGACAAATTTTGTTTGTTTTTGAACCATACTTATTCAACGATTGGTGGCAATACCGTTACGTCTATTGTAAATGGCAAGTCTTCCCCTTTGGCCAAGTTAGATATCGGTAAGGTTACTTCAGAAAACCGTGGTTCAGATTTTAATGTCGCTTGGAAATTGGCCAAATCTTCGCGTCGAGCCGCTATACCTGAGATAACAAATTTACTTACTACCGCATCGTCTTCTCTTACCACACTAAAACGTTGTAAAGAAATTTGGGACGTAGTGTATGAATCCACTAATTCAAACAATGCTATCAGGGACGGATCGGTAGGAACCACACTCAGAATGCGAGCTAATTCATTAGTAGCAGTGACGGTTGCTTCGGCTGATGCCACATCGGCTGCTTGCGCTTCAGCATTAGGGTACGTGCCAAGCAGCAAATCATGCTGGCTATTGAGGAGCACCCACACCGGAATGTGGAGAATCACTACCCCAACCTGGGCAAGACCAAGCAAAATTAACCAGACTGAAGCCGTTCGAATTAAATACTCGGTTTTAACAGTCTTGCGCGCGTGGGTTGGAATAAGATTAATCATAATTATAGAAAAGGATGGAGCGCCAAACCAATTGCAGTCGCATAGCCGTAGGCATGACGTCGATCAATTGGTGGAATTTCCTCGTCTAGAGACAATACATTGCGCCAGACACTGGCCCGTTCTACCGGCACACCGAGTGACCCGCTAAAATAGCCAACGATACCTTTGAGGTTCACGCTCCCTCCACACAACACGATGGATTCGATTCGGCGATCGTCTCCAGCGTTTTCCCGACTTTGCCAGTATGCAATACGCGCAGAAATTTCGTCCCTAATCACTGATACTGTCGATATCAAAGCTTCATGTACGCGCGTATCAACCACCCCTCGAACGAGTCCCTCAGTGTTTTTCAACACCGTTAAATCTGATTCAGGCTGATTACCCAATTGGCGACGTAACGCGTTTGACAAGTGTGCTCCTCCAATATCAATAGTCGATGTGTACATCAAAGTATTTTTATACACGATTCCAATCCCAGTTCGAGTTTTTCCGAAGTCAACAATAACGTGAGTGTGCATATCGTCGACCGGGAGTGACGCGCGAGCGATGGCCTGTGCCTCAACTTCAAACGACAACGGCGTGACCCCGGCTGATGTACATGCTTCGTGGTAGTCCATGATAGTGTCACGAGCATAGGCGGCTACCGCCACCCGAAACCCTCCGGTCTTACTCCGTTCGTTAAGAATTTCATAATCAAAAAACGCTTCTTGTGGCGGGATTGGAACGTTCTCTTCCAACTTAAATTCCAGCATGCCGCGAATTTCTGCCTCAGATTTACCTGGTGCGATTTCTGTCTCAAAGAGATAGGCACGTTCTTCTGGTAGTGACACACGTACGTATTCGGCACCAGTGACTGACTTCATTTCTTTAATGACTTCACTCAAAAGCTTTGGGTCATTAACTACTCCACGTTTAAGTACCCCTTCAGGAATTTGTAGATCTCCGTGGTGTTTGATTGAGAGACGCTTGCGCCCATGCACATCAGGAGCAAACTGAATGTACTTCATTGACGTATCAGAAATATCAACGCCGACAGCAGGCATCGTAATAAACGACGGTGGTGGCACCAATCGCCCGAGTGTCGTAAAGATAGACATGTAGTTTATTATACGACACGTCAGTAGCGTGGAGCGCTGCTAATACACTATATAAACTGTACAAAAAGATACGCCACTAAAACCGCACCAAACACATACGCCAAAGTGAGTAGGTGTTTACGAATGATTGGTAGTGCATGCGGCCCTACTGCGTACGCGGCGTAACCAACAAAGGCCAAGCGAATAATCCGGCCAAACACTGATGCAAAGAAAAATGTCCAGACGTTAATTTCTACAAACCCACTCGCAATGGCCACCAATTTGTATGGAATCGGGGTTAATGCACCCAACAGTACAAATGCAAACCCGCTGGTGTCGAGCTGGTTAGCAATCCAATTAAACGTCCCAGTAACCCCGAGTAGTTCCAGCACTCGAATACCAACGGTATCGAAGAACAGCAGGCCGAGATAGTACCCCACCATACCACCCAAAACCGAGAATACAATCGAAATCGTTACGTACCGAATCCAGTGTTCGCGCCGCGCAAATATAAGCGCAATCAGAAAAGGGTCAATCAGAATCGGTGCAAAGATTGACTCGACAAACGAAATTGCCGCCAATATCCAAATAGCGTACCGGGACCGCAACCATTTGGCTCCGTGGGTGCTGATTTTTACAGCGTGCTCCTCCGCGTGCGCGTGCAGGGTTTTCATTTCTATTTTACTTTAGTGCCAGCCGGTAGCGGGGTGTGTGGATTCAGAAGCGCAAAGGTATCTTCGTGATTGGCGGCCAAAATCATGCCCTGACTCTCCAAGCCACGAATAACCCGGGGAGCGAGATTTACCACAAACGGACATTGCTTCCCGACCAAATACTGCGGGTCTGGGAAAAATTCACGAATACCAGACACAATCTGGCGTGGCTCGGCCTCCCCGACTTCAACCATTAGCTTTAATAATTTATCCGCGTCTTCAACTATTTCAACACTCATGATGGTGCCGATGCGGATATCGAGTTTTATAAACTCATCAAATGAAATTTCTGACATAAATTTAGGTTATGGTTGCTTCATTATATATGAATCGAGAATAAGGGCGGCAGCGGCAGCGTCGGTTTGGGCGTTGCGGCCTTGAATCCGGAGCGCAGCTTGGGTCGAGTATTGTTCTGGCTCAAGATGAATTGGTATACCAAGCGCGAGCGTTAGGTCGGTAACCAACTCGGTAATAGCGGCTTGCACTGCATTATCAGTGCCGTCTTTATTCTTAGAATGTCCGATGACAATTTCTTTCACCGCTTTTTCTTCTATCAATTGTTCGAGCTTTTTTAGTACCATCCCGTCGTTTTGCCACACATCGTGCGGAAACGCCATACTGCCATCCTCGCTTGAGAGCGCAATCCCGATTCGCTTAGTACCATAATCAATTCCGATTCTTCGCATACCGACTAGAATACCACACTGGTAATTACGTAAATTTCTGGTAGTATCGTAGGCACTTTGACCAAGTAAATACGGAGGGATGGCTGAGTTGGTTGAAGGCAGCGGTCTTGAAAACCGCCAAGGGTTTACGCTCTTCGAGGGTTCGAATCCCTCTCCCTCCGCGAGTACAAAATAGCGCCTTTAGGGTGCTAATTTTGTTCGCGGAGGGAGAGGGATTCGAAAGCCGGAATGATGTGAGGAGTACGCGACGAACGAATGAGGCGGGGTCGAGAAAATTTTCTGCAAGAAAATTATTCGTGACCGAATCCCTCTCCCTCCGCATCATCGTGCTAATACGAGAAACTATCAAATTGGATTCTAAGTATTGCTAAATCGGTCAAGGCGGGCTTGTGTTTCGTTTTTTTTTTCATGTAGGTTATTTGGTAGCTTGTAAGTCAGGAGGACTGTAAATGAATATCGAACTATTCGGGCAACAGCTGGGTGCAGGCATTGTGAAGACCTGCGATGATGCTATCGAACTGGCTAGAAACCACAGGATTATCAAGGGACCCCACCAAAACAGCCGAAAAGGGCTTTATGATGCAATCGGTGCGGTGGAAAAAGCGGCCACTGAAATCAAAAAAGATATTGAAGAAGGTGAGCTGGCTCGGGATCCGATCGGTACCTTTGGTAAGTTTGAGGATCTCAAACATAAGTCACTAGAGGTGGAGAGACTGATGGATTGTGAGAAATTGATTTCTGATACCCGCTGAATTTGCACGGTTTTCGGCCACTCACTCGACCCCATACTGTCATGACAGTATGGGGCTTATTATTTTTTTGGAAGCAAACCCCTCGCCTTTAGGCGAGGGGTTTAGTAAAAGGCGCTCGAGACCCTATCAAGTCAGAATCTGAAAGTAACCAAACTAGTCAAGCTGAGCTTGTCCGTCCACGGCTCTTGCCCGAGACACCCGCAGTCGAACGAAGTGAAGCCAGTCGAGAGAAGTTGCAGGATTTTGCATAAAATCTGTTGCAAGATTCGAATCATTGTCAACAAGCGTTGACAGTGGCAACAGGTATTGAAATTGTAAATTGTGTATTGTCATTTTTCGTGTAGGAGTTATGAACAGCTGAGCAAAGAGGTTCATATATCTACGATCATGCTACAATTTCATTATTATCGTTATGCCCCCTGAGACAAATTCCATCACCTGGGAAGCACCTGAGCACTACCACATCGAAAAAAGTAGTGACTGGTTTTGGGCATTAGGGATTATCACTATTGCTGCTGTTATTGCTGCTTTCTTTTTTGGTAACACACTCTTTGCCTTGCTCCTTGGAGTCGGCGGATTTGTACTTGGCCTTTTTGCTACCAAAGAACCAAAGATCATCCCGTACGCAGTCACTATGCGAGGCTTACGCGTTGGTGATTCACTATTTCCATACACGACACTTGTGTCATTTTATCTCGATGAAGACGATCCTATTGGTCCGCAACTCCTAGCCCGAACTACCCGTACCTTTTCGCCCCTAATCGTCATGCCGATTCCACCTGAGTATGTAGACGATATAGAAAGTATCCTGACCCTAAAACTACCCGAGGAATATCTCGAAGAACCGTTTATTAACAAGCTACTGGAATTTTTGGGGTTTTGATGTATGCTAGCCCATACCCTGCGGTGACATATCGCAAAAGAGTCCTCGGACTCTTTTGCTCTCGTAGTTTAATGGATAAAATTTCGGTTTGCGGTACCGGAGCTCCAGGTTCGACTCCTGGCGAGAGCACAGCTTAATAAACGTTGCACTGCAACACTTTTTCAGACCACCTTTAAGGTATTTCCGAACTTATTAAAAGAAAAGGCCCGCCAACACGATGGCTGATGGGCCAATTCAGTGTTAGCGGGCCGAGTTATGTGTTCATCGAGATAAACCCCTTCACTTCATCTGCGATGATGTGCGGGTCAGTCTCGGTGATACGCTCGATCTTGTCTTCCCGATCCATGAGGTGACGACAGGATTCAGGGATCAACATTTCCATACCAGTAGCATGCCTAATTGCGTCACCAAACTTAGCTGGCTGCGCAGTTTCAGCAATCAACCATGGACCAAGTCCATTGCCGTCAAACTGATCCCAGGCGACACTTAATGCCACTGCGGTATGCGGATCAATCATCAAACGAGACGTATCGAAGAGTTGCTTGATCGTGGTAGAAACCTGATCGTCAGTGGCCATGCCCGCCTGAAAACGTACACCACCAAGACGATCATGATTCATCTTCCACGCGAACTCTCCGGTCTTGCCGAGTTGTTGCCAAAGCTGGACCAGGTGATGCGTATTACGCCCCACTTGATCAAACATCAGACGTTCGAAGTTCAAAGCCGACGCAATGTCCATTGATGGACTCTGCGTCTTCACGACCTCGTCACCCTTCCGAACCCGATAGCGACCGTCCCAAAAGAAGTCACGTAGAACGTCATTCTCGTTAGTCGCGACAATCACCCGAATATTGATCCCCATCCGACCAGCAACATAGGCAGCCAAAGCATTACCGAAGTTGCCAGAAGGTACGGAAACCGTCAGTCGGTCGTAGTCTTTCCTGACAGTGCGAGTATAGGCATATACGTAGTACACCACTTGCGCCATGATCCGCGCCCAGTTGATCGAGTTCACCGCTCCAATGGAATATTCCTCCTTGAAGGCTGCGTCCTCATTCACCAGCTTCACAGCTGCCTGGCAGTCATCGAAGTTCCCGTCAGGTACTAGATTGAAGACGCGTGGATCATGAATCCGATACATCTGCATTTTCTGGAACTCTGACATCCGATTATGTGGCGAGAGCATGAAGATACGCAGTCGTTCTAGACCACGTACCGCTTCTTCTGCGGCCGATCCGGTATCACCCGAAGTGGCACCAAGAATATTGAGGTGCTCGTCTCGCTCCTGAAGAACATGGTCCATCAGGTTGGCCAAATATTGCAGAGCAATATCCTTGAATGCCAACGTCGGACCATTACTCAGCTTGAGCAGACCAAAATCACGTGCGATCGGTTGAATCGGTGTGATGTCGGTACTGCCAAAGAGACGAGGATCGTATGAACGTTCGATGATGCGCCACAAGTCTGTGTCAGCGTCGATATCGTTTCCAATGAACAGACGAGATACATGGTGGCATATCTGGTGATAGCTCCAGGTCCGCATGTTGTCGAGATCCCGAGCTGAAAGCTGCGGATACTCTTCCGGGACATACAGTCCCCCGTCCGGAGCCAGACCGGCCAGCAAAACGTCATTGAATGACAAGTGGTCAGGATGACCGCGGGTTGAGATATAGTGCATGTTGGTTCTCCCTGTATGCGTTTTATATCAAAGGACAGAATGTCCAAGCTGATTGCATACTACGCTTTTTCTATCTTTAATCAATACTTAAGCAAAAAGTACTTCGAGTTTTTCAGTCGCAACCCTGATATCTTCTCTACAATCATAAAGTTCTGAAATCCATATGTAGCCTGCACCATTAGAAAAAGCCCTAACAGGGCTTTTTCTAATGGTGCAGAAATACTGACCTTTGCTCGAACCCATTTCGAGCAAAGGTCAGTATTTCTGCACAAAAAGAGACTAAGGTGTGCTTTAATGGAAAGAGAACAGGAAACAAAGAGGAGGAAACGATGATAATTCGTCTTGCCGTGCTTGCGCTGACTGCTTTGACAAGTTGTGCCGAAGCGCCGAAGCCAACCGGAATTGCTTCATCCCAGGCAATATCCAAAGCGGCGCCGACCAAACCTGCGAAAGTTGGTGTGCCAGTCCTGGCCACACCGACGATCGAGTCGTTTGATTGGCCGCCAATAACCACGCCTTGTGCTGGTGGTCGACTAAAGACAGCACTCGCCATTAAGTTAGAGTTTGAAACGTTCGGAAAGCTGCGTACACGTTACGTTGTCATGGCTTTCCACCCTGAAGAACGTTCGTTTGCAAGCTGGTCAGGGGAAGAACCTAACAGAGATAAAATGTGGTCAGCATGCAAGCAACGAGATCAGTTTGGGAACTTTCCGCTCACTGATGCGACCGGAAAAAATGGGGTGACCCTAGCCATCACCTTTACCGACGTAGGGTGGCCATATAGTATTGTCACCTTCCCAGTCGGCCACTTTGTTAAGAGGCCACGAATTGAGGTGGCCGGAATCAACAAGGTCGACCAAGAAAAAACGACCTTCCTACTACTGACAGACTGAGAACGTCAGTAATCCAAAAGAAACGCCCTGCCAGGTATCTTGGCGGGGCATCACTACGTCTGGTCTATTTTGCTCGTTTGATGGCAGCGGCCAGTCGTGACTTTTTGCGAGCGGCAGTATTGTCTTTGATAACTCCACGCTTGGCGGCTTTGTCGATTGCTTTGTATGCTTCAGGAAGCTTTGCCGCGGCAGTTTTGGTATCGCCACTAGCTACTAACTCTCGAATATCTTTCACCACTTCACGCATAGTGCGTTTACGTCGCTCATTAAAAAGACGCTTATTAAGCGATGCTCGGTGGGCTTTGGCTGCTCCTTTGGTAATTGGCATAATGTTTTTGTGGCCAGCACTATACCCTATCTACCAAAAAAACGCAATGGAGGGCGGGCCTTGCGGCCCGCCCTCCATTGCGTTTTGCACCTTACTCACCCTACACTTCTTCAAACGTCGTCCGAACTCGAATAGTCTTAGAGCCAGGGACTCCGCCACAATTCAATTCAAACGTAGTGTCACTAAACAATTTCTCGTCGTATGCCCCGGTAGTAAAGTCGATACCAGTTATTGCTTCCCCGTTAAACTCCAGCGTACAAGCTGTGCTAACATCACAACTTAATGGATCAGTAACTGTCCACGTCAACCCAGCCGGCTCTCCTGCATCCACTGCCGACGGCCCATCAAGAAATACGTCACACGCTCCACCGACAGCTTGTTTACTTATTCTAACTGCACTTTCTGCGACACTATCAACCACTTTTAGATTGTTGTTTATACATTGCACCAAGTAATTACGGCTTTCATTAGGACCTAGATCACTTACTGGTACATTATTTTCTCCATTTGTTTCATTAATATCAGACCGATTGAACCCGCCCGTACCAACAGTAGTGGCATTAGCACATGTCCATGTAACAGAATCCACTACCTCATCATTAGCAATAGTAATATTTGAATCGTAAGGACTTGCTGAGTTACTGGTGTTTACTTCAATAAATGCCGCCGGACTGTCATTATTAATTTCGTCACGTGTCTCATCGTAGCCTGGTGTATTAACATTTCCATCAGTGTGACAATCAGGATCGTCTTGGTCTGCCAATCCGTCTTCATCAGCCGCAATCAGTTCATCATCACCCGTACCTTGAGCGCAGGTGCCAAGCCCCCCACCTGGTGTACTGTCTACAACTCTCGTTACTTCAACAAACGGATACAAATATGTACTTGCATATATACCATAAGCTGGAATATAACACCGACCTCTATATTGAATTTGATCCCCATCACTCGAACCAGGCTGCGTTGGCGATCCATCAGAACCACTCAACGCACCTGAAGCAGTAAAATTACCTAGTACAGATGTGAACGATACTCCATCACAAGTCCAAGCAACATCTGTTACAGTTTCACCAGCTGGGATGTCTATATACTTTCGGTCCCAGGTTCTAGCAAATAGACTACTCCTTTGCGCTCGTGAAGTAACTGAACTACCGTCAGAGAGTGTGACCGTCAATTCTGAAAAATCTGTCGTATATGGTGGTTCCGGAACGCCACTACAGTCAGGCACAAACACTGTCCCTGGGTCATCATACTCAAACAAATACCAATCACTTTTGTCGTTTGACAAATTTATATCATCCGCATCTTCTACCTCTACATAGTAGGCATGACACCCTTCGGGGACAGTAAATCGAGAGCGTGACTCATGTGCGACACTTTCTCCTGGATTAATTAATTGAACGGGGGTGCTATACCCAGCCTCTATGATTGCGTCCAACTCACCATCACGATCATAATCAGCCTTAAATTTAACATCTTGTGGTCGTAAATCACCCACAATATCGCCTTCATTCAAAACAGTTCCCTGCAAATAATAGCGGTTGGTCGAAAATACTCGTACCCCAGTTGCCGTTGGCGTAAAATCAGCTCCATTACCAACCGTAAACGGTATTGGGGCTGATTCGTTATTACTCTCACCTGGTGAACCCGCGCCGCCTTCATAAACAACGTCATTATAGTCAGTAATAACCCGTAGTGCGTGCGTACCATTTGGTAAAATTCCAAAATTAGTCCGGGGTGAAGTCCACAATGAATACCCAATATATACAGCACCCAAAGTCGTATCTTCTTCAAGATCAGCATTAAATGTAACGCCATCGTAGTCTAAATCAATTTGATGACGTATCCCTGTCACTCCATCATAATGTCTGTCTCCTTGATTTCGGTGTGCAGTAGAAATTAAAACCTCTTGACCAGAACTCACTGCACTTGGGTCTATTTGAGAATTAATTTTATAAGAACCAGCGTACACCATATCTGCTGTACCTGTATGAGTAGGAACTACTATGTTAGCGGTACACTCTGTTGACCCATATCCGGTATGCCCATACTCATCTACAACTGCTTTGATTCGATATGATCCGGTTGGAAGATAACGTCTTATATAATCCGTATATCCAGGTAAACCACTCGATTCATAATAATAATTATTACTTAGTTGCGTTTCATAGCTACCGTTATCATCTAAATCAATAGAAAAATCGACCCGTACAAAAGCACCTGCACCAAACGGATCGGGATTAGTGCTCGACAACTGCGTTCGAATACTCATCAAGTCAGTAGCGGGATTATACGTACCGCTGAGGCTACTGCACTGAATTGAATCAAGTGAGGTTGGGGTAGGTGGAGCTGCTGCAGCAACACTAAAATCTTGCCATGGGCATGCTACTTCAGACAAACCGTTTGGCTGTAACACATAGCGGACTCGATGATTACCATCTGGGGCACCATTGACCTGGTACGTTACGCTACCGCCTGAAGTAAAGCTTGTGACACGCAAGGCGGTCTGATCTATTGAACCATCACCATTGTAATCAACCTGCACTTGCCCCACTGAGCTACCAATACCAGGATTAGCGGCATGTTCCATCATATTACTAAATACCACTGATTCACCAGTTGCCACGGTCGAGGGTGTTACGGCAGCACTCATGCACTGAAACGGAGAACCTGATGGTGGAGCTGTGATATTTACATTTATAGCACAACTGCCGTCCGCTTTGCTTGGATGATTCTCAAGCAACAGCTGGTACCTTCGATAGCTAGCGATTCCGAGTACACTACGTGGAGCAACAGTATCAGTTGATGCATATAAGATTGCGCTGGCATCGTTGGTGTATGTATACGGATTGGTGGTGTCGGTAGTATATACCCAGCGACCGGTGTAGCCGTCTAGCTCACCACTAACAGATGCATCGATGGTAAATGGCTGACTACTATTAATGGTTGGGTTAGTGCTGCCATTAACCGTAAGTGTGCAGGTTGGTGCTGCTTCGACTGAAGCGCGGGACAACTGCACCGAATCTGTTACCGACCCCCCTGATGCGTTGGTACAATTCACACCATAAGTTATAGGTGCACCACCAGCTACTGGTTCTGTCACTGTACTATCCGTCCCGTTGGTATTTGAAACATTAAAGTCTGTTGGGCCGCTACTCCGCACACATTGCGTAGCATTAGTACTAGTCCAATTTAGTTCGATGGCGGCATTGTGTGGATACGTATAAGTATCAACAGTTCGCCAAGTTGACTCTCCAATCATACGGTGTGAAAGGGTTGCTGTTGGCGCAGGACTACTATTACAAGGGTCAGGCATCGCTGTATTGCCCACACTGATCTCTTGCCACCCTTCAAGCGAGTTTGGCAAATCACCTAATGGATTATTTTCTTGATGTTGATTGGTTGCATCTGCCACCACTCGCCACTGGTAACAGCCAGGGGTATTAAATGTATAATTAATATTAGCATCTTCAGAAGCCTGCACGTTTGAAATGTCAGCACTTTCTGTACCGCCCATATCGATTTCGCCCATCGTTGTATCTGATACACCATCACCATCAGTATCAAGTTCAAATCTCATGATATTGTCACGATCGCCCACGCTTGGATCGTATGGTGACGTACCATAATTATCTAAGTCGGCTGCAAAACTAATAGATGAACCTACACTATAGGGTCCGTCTCCCATCGTAACCGCATCGGCTTGAAAGTCTACGAAGCAAGTAACATCCTCATCTGTAAAATCGCCGTCGGTCCAAGCCTCTACATCTAGCCCAGTTGGGAGGTAGCGGGTATGGCCCCAGGCTCGATAAGTATCTCCCCATTCGGTATTGAAATCGACAGCTATAAGCTGGGTCCCGACCCAATCTCCCTTACTACTCGTCAAACTACCCTCTCCATCCATAAAATCTGACCACCAATCCCCTGGATATGTCGTCGTGTACCCTCCCCAGTCAGCACCACAATTTCCAAATCCTCCCTCACATTTATCTACGCGTGCTCCTACATACCAATCTGCATCGCCCACAGACCAACGTGGGTTAACGTACAGGCGTATATTTCCATCATCTTTACATTTTAATGAAACATCAGGAGGATAGAATAGATTATTTACCTCATCAGTACACCAGTTAGTAACTGGATTTAATTGACTACCGGCAGATTGCTCGTTAAGAAAATTTACACAATTATCTATGGCGGCACTCGCCACCGGTGCAGAAACCACCAAACTTGCGACGTACATCACTGACACCAAAAACATCGCGGTGGGAAGAATGCTAAATAAACGTTTGAGAATCATACAGGGTTGCTAATTACTTATTTTATATTAACTATACCGCGACCCGACCGAGCTCGGCACACCTTGCTCACTATATGTGTGCATAAAAACAATACTGACAATTAGTCAGTGGCGTATACTTTGTGTATGACATCACGAGTATCTCATGTAGGTGGGGCGAGCATTATCCTACTAATGATAGCGGCTGGCTTGGTGGCGCTACTGCCCTACACCGGAATGGCGCAAGAGACTGCAGAAATTACTGAAGCAGAATCGCCGTCGCTTACGGCAGCTGAAACGGCGACCTTAATCACGACAACATATACTTCTTCATTGCAGTCCCACGTGCAGAAACACCAAGTAATTATTACTGAACTCAAGGCCGTTTCAGACATCTTGGCCGCAGAAATTTCAACCAAAGAACCCTCTACACAAGCGTACCTAGACCAAGAATTAGAAGATATCAACGCCGCAATCGATCAGGTTATTCCCTATATTGCCGAGACAGAGATACCTGGCATTGTAGCTGAGTTGGTTGTCACACCGGTTTTAGATCGACCTGTCATGTGGGTCCCACACCGTGAAGCATTTTATAATTCACTGAGAGAACTTGACAGTATCTACACTGACTTACTCAATCTAGCCCGGGAAATAAATTAATTATGGAACCAAATATTACCAACGAAAAACAATCTATTGGCACCTACTTTTTAGTTATCATTATTATAGTAGCACTTGGTGCTGCTGGTATGCATATCTGGTTTGCTCTAGAAAGTGACGATACGTCAATCCAAGCAACTACTCCCACAGTTGCAGATTCTAAACCGTATCCCGAAAATTTTGCGTTAATTGAAGCACAGATTCGTGAACTCAATGAATCTTATTTAGAATTTGAAACAAACATAGGAGTCCGAGAGTAGGTTTTTAATGTTTTGTTTTGACAGCTAGTGGTATAGTAGCAGGATGATACGGCGGATTACGGGAGATGTGATTGATAGTACTGCAAACCAAGTAGTAGTGGAGTGTGCTGGGGTTGGGTATCTAATATATGTACGACACGGCGCTGACTTTGTCATAGATGCCAAAGTACAACTTTGGACGCACCTGGCTGTACGGGAGACGGCGCTTGATTTATATGGCTTTGTCACCCGCGACGAGTTGGCGGTGTTTGAACTGCTTTTAACCTTGCCAAAAGTGGGGCCAAAATCTGCCTTGCAGATTTTGGCCCAGGCCGACATCGCATTATTAAAACAAGCCGTCGCTCAACAAGACGCTACGTACCTATCCAAAATGTCCGGCATCGGCAAGAAAACCGCCGAAAAGATTGTGCTAGAACTCAAAGATAAACTAGCTGATTTATATAGTGGTGATACGGTGGCCGGCGCCTACGGCACCGGCCCAACTTCCCCATCCTCCCACCAGACCGACCTAATTGATGCGCTCCTCACACTCGGCTACAGCGATCGCGATGCCCGTGACGCAGCCAGACAAGTCCCCGCTGACATCACCAACACTAGCGATGCTATCAAGCTCGCCTTGCAGCAGTTGCAATAATGTTGACAAACAGCAATACCGTTTTAATAAAATAGCTTTTTAGGGTTGTCAAATTCTGTGAGTATGGTATAAGTGGCGCAGGCCCAAAAGACGTGGGCTTGGGAAAAAAGCCGCATGGTGCGGCTAAGGAGGAAGACATGGACATGGACCTTGACACGATTGACTTCACCGACGCTGGTGAAGTCGTGGACGCGGCGAGCGCCACCCTCTACGGGCGGGAGCTCGAAACGGAGGGGCAAGATTTTTGGGCAGCCAGGATCGAGGATGGCCTCAAAATCGGCAAGCTCCTGGCTCTCCTCACCGGTGCGGATGAGTTCCAGCTGAAGAGCCCCGCCTACCAGCTGGCCGCGCTCGAGCGGCTGTATGACCTGTTCGAGGGGTACATCCGCAGCGACGACGACGCGCGGTCGCCGGGCGTTCTTTATGTACCGCCCGATGGCGGGCAGCTGGTGTTCAACCAGACCGGCGCCGTGCCGGGGAGCGTCTTTGCCGGAGGCAACGATCCCTCGACGATCTTCACCCGCTCCGCGCTCTGGATGGGGCCGGAAGACACCGCCACTGTGTGGAGCGGGGGCGGCCAGATCAACGTGCTCGCAGACCGGGACGGCGGTGTCTCCGGCGCACTCGACGCCGCGAACGACACCGTGAACCCGGTGATCATCGTGGCCCAGAAGGAGAACATGAGAGGGGCCTTCGAGCTGACGATCGACCCGTTCGACCCGATCTACACCCTCGAGAGAGGGCCGGACGGGGGTTACACCAAGACCCTCCTCGACAGCGTGGCCGACGGCGACACTTTCTTCGCCGGCACCATGCTGGTGCAGATCCACGTCTACACCTTCCCTGGGGGGCAGGGGTAAGACACCCCTCCCCTTCGCGCAGGGTCGGGTGGTTCACACCATCCGGCCCTCGCAAACAAAATACTACGTTGGAGAATCACCGGATTCACACCAACGACTACCGCTCGCAAGCATTCGCTTCGCGAGTTTTTTCTTTTTGTACTTTACAAAAAACACTGAGGTGGTATAAACTCAATAGATCAGGAGGTGAGCTATGGATGGAATACACATTAGTAGATATCCTGTGGTTCAGCTTTGCCGACAGGATCCTCTGCAATATCTACCCACTCCATCAATCAACGCTGTTGTGGCGTGCGGAGACGGTAGAATCCTTGTTGCTTCAGGGGATGTCTGCGACACCTTCTTTGCAGTGTCATGCTTTCTGAGGGCCAACAACGACAAAGGGCGGGATGATTAGTCACTACGACATCACCCGCCCTTTCAAATTTTGATACTAACTACCCATAACCCAAACTACAGACATGAAATAGCCAGACGAGGGAAAAAGTATCTCACTTGACTATTATTCCATTATTTATTATGAATCACTGCTACAGTCGAGACTTTTGGTATCTGCTATAGCCAATCGCATATACGGCAGTAATTAAAAAGAGTCCAAACATCAGGTAAAGCGCGGCCGGGCCGCGATCGATTGATAATACGTTTGAGGAATAGATGGAGATTTGACTAACCAAAACGATGCTAACCGGCACGTACCATGAAGCGATGTAATACAGCCAGTTCTTGAAGATGTGGGGCTTGAAAAAGAGGAGGAAGATAGTTGGTATTAATGTTCCTATTCCCCAAAACATTGGTTCAAGTAATGCATCCTCGTATTCACTAAACATTCCTCCGTTTACAAAACTCATTGCTGGCTCAGCAAGCACCAGTAGCAGTACTTCTATTCCAACAAGAATGAGTAGCAGGTACATTATCTGCTTCTTATCATCTGTCATGATTTAATCTTATCAATGATTTCTATAATCGTCTGACGCTCCTGTGCAGTAATCCAACCTTTTCGATGGTAGAAGTTTAGGGTTTTTCTAAAGGTTCGTTCTGTGATTTTTCGTAACCACTCTCTTTCTTGCTTCGCAAATCGGTCCATAAGCTTGACCTTGGCCACCAACACCGCCTGCCGGCCGGGGTTTAAGTCTAGCGCTTGTATAGCAGCCAACAAATCATCATACGTGACCTCGTCTGCAGTAACTACCTCTCCGTCGAGCGTTGTTTCTGTATCAGGTACACCATCGCCATCACTGTCAGTAGTGACGGTACTAAATTCCCCTGCAGTTTTGCTATAGGTCGCTACCATAGTTGGTGTGGTACTGGCGTTCTTAAGTACGTGGTTAGTATTTTGTGTGTCATCCGATCCTAACTGCGCCACTGTCAGCGTATAGCTGCCAAACCCAAGCCCCATAAGGGTGGTAGTACGGTCTATCTCACTCGGAGTGATCAGGTATTTACTACCTCCAAATTCGAAATACCGACTGCCGGGTATTTCGCGCTTGCGCACCAGCTCACCACCCTCTGCTACCAAACCAGTCACGTTGCCCTCGCTATCGGTAGTATAGATAGCAACTGGAGAATCGATCACTTCGATATCGTATGAAGCTTGAATTTGTGGTTCAGTATTACTGGTGAACTCTACTTCTGCCGTTTCGTTTCCAAGTAGTAAATTTTGAGTGAGCTCCTGAACCTGAATTGATTCAGTTAAATCTGAGTGGTTTTTTTCTAGACTAAGTAGTCCTTTTTTTGCTTCATTTAAGTCCAGGTAATAAGTGACATTGTCTTGAACATACGCTGCCCCTGACAAACTCACCACCGTTTCATCACCATACCTGGTGAGCTGGGCATAGGGTTTCAGAAAATCTTGTTCGAGACAAACTGGTGATGTGCTGTTGTCGGTTGGTTCGTCGCAAACAGTCTCAGTCAAGCCCCGATATTCAATGGCTTTCATGGTGGGCAGGCCCGTTCCGACAATCTGATAGACGTCGACAACCTCTGGTGCTAACCAAGCGTCTAGTAAATCAGCGTGATTAGATATTGCCGTGTCTAACATATCACCATTGGCAGTCGTGGGTTCATTGACGGCAGCGTCGGATACTGCTGCCCGTCCAACTGGGTCTTCAGCGCCAGTCAGGAAGTCAGTGAACTCTGCAAACGTCGTAACGCCAAAGCCGTAGTAGTCGCGTAGTGCTGCGGTAGCAGGCGAGTCGTCGAAGACGACGAGCGGATCACCAGCTGCATCGAAGTATGCTTCTGACGGCAAGAGACTGTACACACCGGGTAAGTTTTTGATTACCCTACGAGCGACCGCATCATCAACTATTAAACCTCCAACCGCTTCTTGGTCATAGCCGTGCAAGACAGTGCCGATGGCTTTGGGGGTACCAAGGTGAGGCGTACCGATAAAGATAATTTTGTCGACCAGGTCAACTCTACCTTGTGCTTCCAACTCAATCATGATGGCTTTGGCTAGTAGTCCGCCATTAGAGTGAGCGATGATAGTAACCTGGCCTGACTTGGAATCAGCCGCTAGCGCTGCTAATTCAGCTATCGGATTTTTGATTGCACCTTCTTGGGTACCATCAAGATACTTAGTGCCATTATCGACAATATCAAAGACATCATAGCGCCAGTCATACGCAAACGGTGACCACTCGGCTATAATTTCATCATCAACTAAATCATCCATAAAGTTAGCGAAACCTTTGTAGATATTTTGACCAATAAACGGCAGGGCCACTTCATCTACGATGTCGTTGGTTCTGATATCGAGACTGTTGCCTCCATTTTGGTCTAAAGCCAGTGTTTCAATGTCTGCGTTTTCACCTGGTTCCCAGACTTTATCAAAGACTTCTTCTCCATCACCAAAGTACAACCGGCTGGCTTGGATGCCCGGCAGAAAGAGGACACTGGAGGCGCCGGTGGGTTCTGGGGCTGGAGTGGTGACAGTGAAGGTGCGAGCGAAGCGAGCACAATCTTCGATGCAGGCGGCGTAGGCGGTCGGGAATAAATAGTCGGAAATGTTGCGCAACCAAGACTCTTGGTCACTACGAGTGTCGATCACAATGGTGTAAGTGCCGGTAGCGGAAAATTCTACGGTGGTGACGTCTTCAACATCATTGCGGATAAGCTGGCGGTAGTTATCACCGACGTGTTCATATAGTTCAACATTGTTAGGGTCATCAATACTACCAATTTCGTCATATATAACGGCTAGTGGCAATTCTGTATCAAGTGGGAATGTATACGCACCATCTGCTTCAACAGTAATACTGGCAATAGTGACCTCGTACGGGAAGTCAACGGCTGCATTAAACGGGTCCTCACAATCGACTACTTCGATGGTGCCTTCACCATCAAAGATTTCACACTCCGGATCAGGTGGTAGCACGTCACCAGTAACGATAAACGAAATAATCGTCCGGTCGTCAACCGCCGCGTACGCTGTATTGAATAGAAAATCTGTCAGAGGATTGAGGCTGACTTGCGCCTGGCCTTCAAAAATTACGAGCACGTAGTCACCCGGCTCCGTAAACGTATAGGGATCATTAAGGAACGATTCGTTTATATAATTGACTCCGTCTTGGCGATAGAGATTTTTCTCCACAAAATTGTCAATCCCACCACCCTGGCCTTCGACTATCGTACCGGTGACGACTAAATTATCTTCTTCCCCAACCAGCGCGTAACTGCCACCATCGGTAATTTCGACGTCGCCAAAGGTCACCGTCACCTCGGGATTCTGATTGGGTACACCAAATGGATATTGGCAATCAGTAATTGGAGATTCGTTGCCCGGACCAAAAATAATACTGCCGCAGTCCGAAGATTGCGCCAGCGCTACACCAGTACATATAAATAAGGCTGCAACCAAATACAGCGGTTGGAGTGACAATTTCATATAAATGCAGCCTAGCACAATTTGCCCAAAGTCAAACTCTGGAAAACAACTGAAAAACAAACCTAAAAGCAGTTGGTACCCTTTGTATATACTGTGAGTAACCTTGTGGATTACTGGGGATACGATGGGGATTGGGGGCGGAAATGCTAAGCATTTCCGCCCCAGCCGCGGGTGCGATATAATAGCTCAATGAGTGATTTTCTGTACCATCTGAAACGACTAATTCCGAGCCCGTTATATCGACTGATTCAACCGTATTATCACTATCTACTAGCCTGGATTGGGGCTCGCATCTACCGGCAACCAGGGAAAGAACTGACCATTATTGCGGTCACTGGCACCAAAGGAAAATCAACCGTGACGGAACTCCTGACGGCAATATTAGTAGCGGACAACAAACGCGTCGCTTCCCTCTCGACTATCCAATTTAAGATTGGCGAAAAAGTCGAACGCAACTTATATAAAATGACCATGCCGGGGCGCTTCTTTGTTCAGAGGTTTCTGCGCGAAGCAGTTGATGCAGGTTGCAGTCATGCCATCATAGAAATGACTTCCGAAGGGGCTAAACAATCCCGCCATAAATTTATTGATATCGACGCCTTGATTTTTACCAACCTCACCCCCGAACACATTGAATCGCATGGTTCGTTTGAAAACTACAAAGCCGCCAAACTGTCGCTCGCCGAAGCGGTCGCTGACTCTGGGAAACAACCACGCTACTTGGTAGTAAATATTGACGACGAGCACGGGCCGGATTTCTTAAATTATAAAGTAGAAGAAAAGCTCGCCTATTCACTCAAAGACTTATCGCTCTACACCCTCCACAAGGACGGTGTGAGTCTAGTATTTGGCGACACCACTATCAGAGTGCCTTTGGTCGGTCTGTTTAATGTCTATAACGCCTTGGCCGCAATCACGATGGCCCGGGCGCTCGGCGTATCACTTGATACCATTAGCCGCGCCATGCGTACGCTCGCACCGGTGCGCGGGCGAGTGGAACAAATCCATAGTCCTAAAGAAGCTCTAAAACAAGTCACTGCCATTGTCGACTACGCCCATACGCCTGACTCGCTCGAAAAGCTCTACCAAGCCTTTAAAGACTCCCCAAAAGTCTGTGTTCTTGGGAATACTGGCGGGGGGCGTGATACCTGGAAACGACCAGAAATGGCCCACATCGCCGAGCAATATTGTGAGCAAATTTTCTTAACCAACGAAGACCCGTACGACGAAGATCCTCGTAAAATTGTAGAAGAAATGGAAGCTGGTATTGAAGACAAGAGTAAAGTCGAAATTGTAATGGATCGCCGGGAAGCTATCCGACGTGCCTTGGCCGCTGCACCCCAAGGGGGCTATGTACTCATTAGCGGAAAAGGGACTGATCCCTATATCATGGGGCCAAACAATTCACGCGTGGTGTGGAGTGATGCCCAGGTGGTGACTGAAGAATTACAGAAACTGGCATCGGAGTAGAACCAATTATCATCATACTAATAGCGAAGCATCCGCAACGAAAATGCTCTGAGTGAGGACCTGCTGAGAGATTAGTATGATGATAGTTGGTGTAAATTACTGGGTAAACAAAATTATCCCGGCGCATACAGACACATTCAACGACTCTTTTTCTCCTGCCATCGGAATCTCTACTGCCAGGTCTGCCGCAGCTAATAAGTCTGGCTGCACCCCATCGACTTCGTTTCCAAATATATAGGCCACTTTTTTTGGTGGCGTAAAATCATAGAGCGAGATAGCGCTAGAAGTTTGTTCAACGGCAATTACCGTAACGCCGGTGGTTTGGAGCGTGCGGATGACGCCTACGGCGTCATC